>NZ_PQWO01000008.1 GCF_003231495.1 Acaryochloris thomasi RCC1774 | reverse complement strand
GGAATGCAAACATCTGGATAAGAGCGATCGCATCCTGACCGCGAAGGAGTAGCAGTTTTGGGAACAGATAGGGTTGGCTTCGGCTGTACCTTTGCTCGAATACCTTTGCGAAAATCCCACGGCATAATTGGGTCAACCTGAGACCAGAAGGCTAACCGTCGTTGTCGAGCGCTATCTTCAACCGCCAGATATCTTGCAGCATCACACTGGCCGAGATACTGCCGGTAAGCGACTGCTCGACCCTCTTGAACGAGTGCCAAGTTCACGTTCAAGGTACCTTTGAAGACTTCCGCAACAGTACGACCATAGCGGTCAGTCGTCTGAGGCTTCAGACTTACGCTAGTTCCCACTGGGATAATCTGCTGCAGGCGCTGTCGGGCTTGCTCACCATGAGGGGCTTGCTTAAGTTCGGCGGAATCAATGCAGGCCAGCCTGATTGTCTTGGTTTCTCCACTAGGATTCCGAACTCGAATTGTATCGCCATCACCCACAGAAACAACTGTGCCTGAGGTTTGAGCGATCGCAGAGCTAGGGAGCAAAATACCCAGCAAGAAGCCAGAAGTGGTCAGACTACGAATTAAGTTCTTGACCATCAGATACCCTTACAGTGACTCCTCTACCAGCATTCCCCTAAATGCTGTCATCTATCAAGCCGCAGTGAGCGCGATTGAGATGGCTGTGCCTTACTCTGAAAGCAACAAAGCTGCGCTACATCCTTCAGTCCCCTGCTGGTATGCATGTGTATTCTCAAGACGGTTGAAAAGGTCACTGACCTCTCCTTCCTTGAGACCAATTAGAGGGATGCCACGACTCACCCGATCCTCCCAGGGATTGCAAATGACATACTCACCAGTTCCGGGATGAACCAAGATAACGGTACTGGGATAGTGAGTCCATTGACCCTCAATGATTTCAGGGTTTTGCCCATCCCTTATCCTGGGGTAAAGCATATTGATGGTTACCCGCCACACGCCGTACCACGCTTCCTCTTCCGCATACAGGTACTCTATTTTCATTTTTTTGCCCTTGTAGAAAGCAATTACCTTTTGAATGGGTTCTTCCTTGTCCAAGAACTCAATTGCGGCTTTCTTTGTGGGCAAGGGGGCATCTTCAGGAACCAGCCAAACTTTCTGATGCTTAAGGGAACCATAGCTGCGTGTCCGTATATACCCAGGAGACTTGAAGACATAGTAGCGGAAGTAGGAGGGGTGAAATATCCCAGGAAAGGTCCAAAACTCTACAACACCAGCTCTATTGCTAGTGCGATTCACGATGGATTTGTATCGTCCTTCACACGTGCTGTAATCATAATCGAGCCTATATTCATCGGTTTGATGGCATTGATCTGCGAAACTGAACGCAAGCTCGATCCCTTCGATGGGTTTCTCCGTCACTACATCAAAAATCTTGATTCTGTGGTGGGCGACCCGGACGTAGCTTGCAGCTCCAAAAACGCCAAGCAGTGCGACGGTGATTGCCAGAACTTTCATACGCTATCATCCTTCCATCCACATTCACCGCAATCCCAATGCACCACGGGCGGATTCCCCAGGTCAAACCCGTGCCCACACCGGGGACAGTGCCCGGTTAGCATCGGATGGGTATCGTTATGCTGCAGCAAGTCATTGGCGGCCACCCGCACCAGCTCCCCACCATCAAAAGCCCAGCCTTCCGGTGCCCAAAACCCCTTCTCTGTAACTTCTGCGATCGCAACATGATCAGTACAACGATCTCCGGAGGGACCGGATGGGTGAATGGCGCAGACAATATGACTGGTCTGGTCATGGTACTGGCAGGAGAGGCACTGGGGAAGTTTGCGGAGTTTGGCTATAAGAACGTCCTACCTTTGAGGGGAGCCATATAGACGAGAGCAGTTCTCATTATTACAAACAGCACTGTTTTATAGGCGAAAATGAGCTGTTGTATGGGCAAATTAAAGCCACCAAATGACCGTCATCAAGCCACAATTCGTCTGATGCTACATTTGAGTAGCTAAAACTTGAGCCTCCTTCACGGCAACAAGCCTAGTCATAAGCCGCGCTGTTCTAGATCCTTCTCGGCTCAAGGTGATACGATCCGCGAATGGTACAGTATCGCTTTGTCACTCAGTGGTTTTTTCATGCTCCTATCGAGCAGGTATGGGAACGTATTATTGACAGCGAGCACTGGTATCAATGGATTCAGGACTTCCGGGGTGTAACGGTAAAAACTCACCCCGTCAGCAGTGAGAAAGTATTTGAAATCAACTATCGCGGCGATCTCCCCTACTCGTTTAATTTCACCTTAATGCCGATCCTTATTGATGCACCGCATAGAATGGAACTCAAGGCCAGCGGGGAGCTTGAAGGAACTGGATGCTGGATCCTTGTAGAGGAAGATGATGGCACCGCCGTTACCTATATATGGAATGTCGGGGTTAGCAACCCCATGTTCAGTCTTCTGACTCGCCTCCCATGGGTTAAAGCACTGACAGAAAACAACCACAACGCCACTATGGCCCGTGCTGAAGTAGCTTTAAGACAACTACTCAAAGAACACTAAATACAGTGGAAGATTGACAGCAGAAGCAGTGGGGGAGTTTATATAGATCTTTACTTCCCACAGAAATCAAAAAGGTTAACTGCCCAGAATCTTACAACTTCATTGGACAGTCTGAGCTTGCGCCTAGAGTCATGCTTGTGGAAGCGCTTTAATACTGACGAAAGCAATAAAATTCCCTTGTCAACTTATGTGGGGGGCAGACAAGGGGACAACAAAGTTTACTTTTTTCGGAGGATAGTTGCTATGACTTGCACGTAGCCAATTGGATACCACGATAAACCATCAGGCTGACAGAAGCATCAACACTTTCTCGGGTGAGGGGTAGAGAAATCTGAGTGCTCAGGCCGTGATACCGGCCCTCGATGAGGTCCAGCGAACCAGAACGCACAGAATTAGAGGCTTCATAGGATGTACCGCGATATTTCAGAGTCATAGTCTTTCTCCATCTGCTATTTAGAGTGGACTGTTATCTGAAACTGATATTCCAACAGTTCAACCTCAGTCACCGTGACAGAAACACAGGTATCTCGTGACGTTGATCACTTGTGTTGGTTTACCCTGCGAAATATTTCAGTCACAGCTAGGCTGGGAGTAAGCAGCGTACACAGAGGTCAATCATGCCTCTATCCACCGAAAAGCTCCGTGGCCGAATTTTACCCAGCAAACCAAACGGCCTCTCCCGCTGTGGGATGTCGATCGCAAAATACGCCCAGCACCGGGACACCTTGCGATGGTATGAGCTGTCAGGGCTAGGGGACATCATCGGTTCACCCCTAAAGCTAGACTTTTACACCCAAGTTGACACATCACGACCACAGAAGCGATCGCAACTCGCTGAGAAGCCGCTTGCCAAAACCTGAGGCGCAGCACCCCCTGCTCCTCAGGCATAATGGAAACTGCAGCGATCGCTTAAGCACTCTATGGCAACCGAGCGACGAAAGTATTCCCTGCTCAACAGCCAGCAGCTTGAAGAGCATCTAGAGATATTCACCTTAGATTGGGAACAGAAGCTCGCCAACTTGGGATGGTCCTCCGATGGCAGTGACTTACCGTCTGATATCGGATGGAAAGAACAGCATCACCAGCTTAGACATTGGCTAGAGATCTATTTGCGGCCCTATCAGGAACAAGATAGGCAAAAGCTCACAGGAGCTGTACTCAATGGTTTTTACGACGAGTTCCATCATGTCAGTGAGGAACAAGATACCTATGCTCTCTTTGAGTGGATTGCAGGCTGGCTGATCGAGGCGGTCACCCTCTATGCCTTGTTCAAACCCTTCTTGTCTCCAGCGCAAAAGCTAGAGTATGCCAGCCCCCTACGAGAGTGTGTCGATATCTTTCAGGGGCAGGATCCAACGCTCTTCGAGCCTGAGGTTTATCAAATGGTGAACACGCTATGCGAGGCTTACTTAAAGCCAGATTAGCTTTGTGCCAGGGTGACTGACTATAAGTTTTGTCTACAGTCCTTGCCTCGCATAAGCTTACGCGCTACATCAATGAGCATGGGTGTGGAAGGGAAATCTGATGGAAAGTGACAGCTTAGGACTCTATCTCAAAGAAATTGGTCGCATTCCGCTACTCTCCGCTGAACAGGAAGTAGAACTAGCTCAACGAATTCAGGCAGGAGATGCTGAGGCCAAGCAGCAGATGATTCAGGCCAATCTCAGGCTTGTGGTGGCGATCGCCAAGAAGTACCAGAACCGTGGGGTGCCTCTACTCGATTTGATTCAGGAGGGCAGTTTTGGATTAAACACGGCTGCTGAAAAGTACGATCTGGCCCAAGGCTGCAAGTTCAGCACCTATGCCTACTGGTGGATTCGGCAGTCTATGACCCGTGCAGTCATGCTGCAATCAAGAACGATCCGACTCCCTAGTCAAATCTATGAGCAGTACAATCGACTCCAGAAGACACAGCGAAAGCTATCTAATAAACTGAGCCGGACGCCTACCAGCGCTGAGCTAGCGGAGGCGATGGAGCTTTCGGTTGAACAACTCAGGAAAATGCTACAGCATGTGCAAGTCCCGGCGTCCCTTGACATGGAGGTGGGCGAGAAAAAGCGCGAGAAGGACCGACTGGTAGATCTCATCAAGGGGAATGACAACCCTGCTGAGAGAGCAGAGATCGCTTCAACAAAGGAGTCGATTCGAGCAATGCTCGGAATTCTCAAGGAGAGACAACAGTATATTGTTAGCCAGCGCTTCGGGCTTGATGATGGGGAAGCAAAGTCTTTCCAAGCCATCAGTGAGCGGCTCGGGATTACCCGCGAAAGAACTCGGCAAATTTATCACCAAGCAATGCAGCGGCTCACTCAGATGTATAACGCTGCCTAGGAAAGGCATTGATGGAAATTAGCCGTAAGAGGGCAAATCTCCCCAATACCGATACAATGCTCCCAATATTGATCAGTGAGAACTTCCAATGAACAAGGGTGAATTAGTTGATGCGATCGCAACCAAAACCAGCATCACCAAGAAGCAAGCTGAAGACATCTTGACGGCCACGACTGACACCATCATCGAAGCGGTAGCCAGTGGTGACAAAATAACCCTGGTGGGATTCGGTAGCTTTGAACCCAGAGATCGCGCTGCCAGAGACGGGCGTAATCCGAAGACTGGGGCTGTGTTGAAGATTCCGGCGACGACAGTGCCAGGGTTTAGCGCGGGGAAAGCTTTTAAAGAACGGGTGAAGGGTTAAGCATCCCAATCGACAATCAACTTTCGGTGGGCCAGTCCACGAGAGCTATTCAATCATCCAGAAATAGAGCGGCTTGAACGGGCACCTGAGGCTTATCCACCAATGCTTTTCTCTAAAGTCCTTTGTAAGTTCGCATGAGTCTTTTCATCGATAACCTGCCCCACAATGCCACACAAGATGACCTGAAGACTGTCTTCGCTAAATATGGAACAGCTACAGCTATCATGACCATCCGTGTTCCTGCAGATGAAGAGGAAGAGTCAGAACCTAGAAACTGCGCCTACGTGACCATGAGTTCTAATGCGGAGGAAGAAAAGGCTATAGCTGAACTAGATGGAACGGTGTGGATGGGGAAATCGCTAAAGGTACAAAAGGTTAGACCCCGCCGCAATTAGCACCCTGAAAGGAAGCGTTTGCCAAGGTTCGCGTCACTCAAATTCAAGATAAAAAAATATCCCATCTGTCAGATCGGACGACAAGATGGGAATACTTTGATTGTTCACAGATTTAAGGACATCTCAACGCTTTCTGGAACCTTCTCTCGAATAGGCGATTGAGTAAGATTATCTCTGTGTTCCCCAAAATAACTAGACTCCCCTAGCCTCACCGCTGGGGGTTTTTATTAGCATAACGCTTGGATATTCAGTTTCCCTGAGTACATCCACGGATCTTTAGATTTGGCGTCTTTAACCTTGAGCCTTCCTTACCGCACCTTTCGCAACATCCCGAGCTGTCGCTCGCACCAGTTCCCCGCCCTCAAATGCCCAGCCTTCAGATGCACAATGACCATGTTCGGCAACTTCCGAGATCGCAACAAAATCCGAACAGCGATCACTACTGGAACCAGACGGGTGAAGGGCACAGACAATATAGCCGAAGGGATCGTGGTAGCGACAGGAGAAGCACTGGGAGATGGAGCAGAGGCTCATCATGAAACTTCTGTTGTAAAAGCGAGTAAATGCTTGGCAACAATGTGGGGTTGATCAATATGGGGGGCATGGCCAGCTTGAGAGACCCAAACCAGTTGACTATTGGATATTGTCTGTCTAAAACGTAGGGCATCTCCGGTTCCAAGGACATCATCAGAAACCCCCCACATAACAAGGGTCGGATGGCTCACATCGGTAATACGAGGACCGAGATCAGCATATCCACCACTCTGGCAAAAGGTAGTGATCGTCGCTTTCCACCCTGGCATCTCTTGATGAAGCTGCGAACATCGCAATGGCTCAATTACTGTTGACGGCAGTGATAGTGCGGTAGCGGCAGCGAGTGCCGTTTGCTTGCGTAGGCATAACCAATCAGCACCCATCTCCAATATCGCTAAAGGACAGGATGGCCCCAATGGAAAATGACCGGAGAAACCCACACTGTCAATAACAACAAGCGATCGCACACACTCTGGGTGATGCATGGCAAAGTCAAGCGCCACTGCCCCACCAAGGGAAGCTCCAATTAGCACGACAGGCTGACCAATCCAACGGCTGATCACAGTCAACAGGTGTTGTCGGATGTGAACGGGATGGACAGAGAGTCGAGGGCAATACGCTGTAAAGCCACAACCATACCAATCCAACACCCAGCATTTCTGTTGGACGGCCAGTATCGGGAGAAGATACCGATATTCCAGCAGAGAGCTATCGAATCCCGGCAGGCATAGCATGGGGCTTGTGAGTTGAGGAATTGGAATCGACTCTGGCCCCATACAGGCAAAGGCTGTTGGAATATTGACTTCCCCAAAGTCTGTGCAAACTTCGACGGTTTGACGCCGGACCTGCTGGAGCAGGGTTTGCGCTGCTCTATCCTGAATCTCTGTGGCAGATGCGGGAAGGAAATTAGAGTCAGCTTGTTTCACGTCAACGTAAAGCAGGGTCGTCCTTCTCTATGATCACCCCACCACACCCAAACGACAACCGCAAAGATGCCAAGCAAACAAACCGCTGCCACAAAAGGCCGCCAGCTATCGGGGAACGGCAGTTCTGTATTCATCACATGAGACCGCGGCCCATCCAGGAGAGCATCATGGCGTGTGATATTAAGCTGAGGATCGTACTGATCAACCATGCGCCATCGCAACCTGCTCCCTCAGCAGGAACTCTTCAGCGATCGCATCCACCTGTTCCCTCACCGCAAACGACTGTTCTTGCAAAAGTCGGTCTATCGAGAACCGCTGCCCTAGCTCTACAGCAGCCTCACAGCAGTACTCTCTCGTCTCAAACAGCAGCGATGACAAGGGCGATCGCAACTCCCAGGAGAACAACTGATAGCCCTCGCAGTCCTCCCGCCAGACGACAGCAAGACTACCGATACGTTGAGCTGGGAGCTTGACGCCATTGGCATAGAGCATCAGAGACAAGCGTTTCTCTCTTATCTCTGAGGGAACAGACTGCTTGAGCAAGTCGATGCTGCTGGCCTGCCGATGGCGCTGCAGTTTACTAGAGTGAAACGAATGCCCGCGATGCGACCGCCTTCTTTGGGATAGCTGCTGAGATGACCGACGATATGCCATGAGTCCCTCTCTCACCCGGACTCTCAAACTATATCAAGACTTGAGAATTTCCTTACGTTTAACCGTTGTCCATGACAATTCGCTACAATCCCTCCAGATATCTGCATTTGAGGACTCCCCATGAACAAAGGTGAATTAGTTGATGCGATCGCAACTCAAGCCAACGTCACCAAGAAGCAGGCTGACGAAATTCTGACGGCCACTGTAGACACCATCATGGAGACTGTAGCCGGTGGTGACAAGGTGACAATCGTTGACTTTGGCAGCTTTGAACCCCGAGATCGCAAGGAAAGAGAAGGGCGCAATCCTCAGACTGGCAAGGCACTCAAGATTCCGGCGGCGACAGTGCCAGCGTTTAGCGCGGGGAAGGCATTCAAGGAGAAAGTGAAAGCCTGAGCACCCGAATAAAAACAAAGCCCCAGTGTATACAAATCCACCAGGGGGAGTTAACCGCTCGGAAGTAGGACAGTTGGAACGCTGCCTTGATTGCCAAGATAAGCGTGCAACATGAAGCACCCATGAAGGGCACGTCTCAAGAAGTTGATCGCTGTCATGATTGGTTACTCTTCACCGTGCGGCAGCAATCACACGCTCGACAAAAAATAATTTACCCGACCTGTCAGATCGGGTAACAAGATGGGAATACTGAGGCTGTAACGCAGATTTAAGGACAACTCAAACGCTTTCTGGAGCCTTCTCCATCAAGATGAAATTGAGTCAGACAAAATCTCAGCGTTCCCCAAAATAACTAGACTCCCCTAGCCTCACCGCTGGGGGTTTTCATTAGCTTAACTTTTGCGCTAGCACTCCGCCTGAGTAAATCTACGGTACTTAAATCCAGAAGTAAAGACAAAAAACTGCTGATATCGTATTATTCTCTAGAGAAATATAACTTTCGATAACTAAATGTCTTCAGTCTTCTACTCTTAAACATAACCATGACGATTGACGTCGGGAATTTGCCCAGGGAAGCAACGCGAGACAACCTAACAACCCTGTTTTCTAAATTTGGTAAGGTCATCTATGTCGCCATGATTTCTTCATACACTGACCGTGAAACTGGAAAACCCAGAGGCTTTGCCTTCATAGACATGGGTTCAGACACTGAAGAAGAAAAGGCGATCGCTGAACTCGATGGAGCTGAATGGATGGGCCGAACGCTCAAGGTCAATAAGGCCAGACCTAGAGAGAATTAACGATTTTGTTAAGCTGTAGCTCCAGCTAGACCTACAATCAATTTTTACTCAATTCAATCAAGGGCATTCAGCATTGATGGCGAAGAAAACTGCAGCAAAGAAGCAAGACATTCAGCCCTTAGTTGGGAAAGAACTACTCAAAAAAGTTAAGAACTTATCTCACCTTTCCAAACGTGAAAAAGCAAAGGAATGCGGCTATGAGATAGGTGGCCGAGTCAACCTAAGCAGTTTTATGAGCGCCATCCTTGAAGCGAAGGGCATTTCTCTAGACGGTGACACTAACGGCGACGGCAGGGGACGAGAGGCCAGCTATCGGGTCAAAGTTCATAAGAATGGGCAAATTGTACTGGGATCTACTTACACTGAAAAGATGGGCCTACAGGTCGGTGATGAATTTGAAATTAAGCTCGGATATAAGCATATTCACCTTGTACAAATTACCGAAGACGATTCGTAGAAGTAGAGTCATTGCGATCGCAACTGTACCATCGTTTCCATAGGCCAAAGTTACGATGACGCCCACCACCATCATTGGAATCGGCGGCGGTAGTGGCGCAGGTAAAACGACTCTAGCTAGGGCGATCGTAGATCGACTGGACAGCCGTGCGCTACTCATCAGCCATGACCGCTACTACTTTCACATGGCCTGCGGTAACTACGATAAACCGGAAGCACTCAATACAAGCTTGATGATCGCTCATCTGGAAACGCTGCGATCTGGTGAGCCAGCAGAGCTACCCATTTACGATGAGATCAACAGTTGCCAGACAACCGAGACTGAGCGGGTCATTCCAAAGCCAATTATCCTTGTTGAGGGGATCTTCGTTCTCACTGTGCCCGGAATCTTGAACACTTTAGACTTCAAAATCTTTGTAGAGACTCCCAGCCAGAGCAGGCTAGAGCGTAGGCTCGTTAGGGACTCTACCGAAAAGTTGAGATCGCAAACCAGCATCATTCAAGAGTGGCACAAAAATGTGATGCCAACCCATCAAGCCCTAGTCCAGCAAGGAGCATCCAAAGCAGATCTGATTATTTCAGGCGACAGAGACATCAGTAAGACTCTCGAAGTGATCTTACAACGACTCGATCTTACCCATGCCTAAGCCAGCGATCGCCCACCACCGCACTACCGTCGCCAGCATCCTGAAGCTTCGCCATCGGATACTGCGGCAAGGGCACACGATTACCTCGTCCTGTTCTCCGCGAACATGATGAGGTCAGAAACAACGGTTTCTTGGGCGGAAGAAAAGGCTGAGAGCGTAATTGTCGGGTATATCTACCCTGACTGCTTTCATCCCTCCTAAGCGAAGATAGAGGTAATTGGATCAATACTGCTGGCCACCAATATATAAGGCTGGTATTTAAATTTGTCTGTGAATACTGCTGACTACCCCTTTATAGGTTGGCTTGTCACAACAACCCTCTGGAAGTGCATCCAGGGGGTTGTTGTTTTGAACTACAGCGGTTTTCAGTTAGATAGAGGACACCTGCAATAGCGGAAAGCCTTCCCTTGAAGGCTTTTTCACTTCAGCCTTGTCCTACCAAGCCACGATCCGCTGTATCAATCCCGAGATGATTCACAGAACCTCATACCATCCTCACATTCGGACATTACGGTGGAACCTACATAACACAAACATAAATTCCCCTTTACCACTTTTTATTATTCGGTTTTTTCAATGAATGATTGCCCAATCTGTTCCAACGATATGTCAAAACATTTTGGCCACGGTAAGACGTACTGGTTTTGTTCTCACTGTTGGCAAAAAATGCCTGACCTACAAAGCCTTGTGCTGAACAGAAGGCTAATGCAAGCACGAGAAGCTTCTACTCTTACTCGGTGTCTTGGCTCTGAAGTTATACCCTCCCCTGCGTAGATAGAGCTTGTTATTTTCTCCAACCTCATTGATAGTCCGCAAAGGTCTCAACCCTTTATGGGTCCACAGCTCTAGAGTTGAGATCGCATCTCTAGAGCGCGACGGCCTGCTCAAGCCGATCTGGTGTTTTGCGAGGGTGAGCGACAGGGGGTTCTATGAAAGACTGGGGTGGCAGGCGGCGGGGCTAGAGTTTGACCTTGGGAATGCAGGGCCGTCGATCACGATGGTTTGGAGTTGCGATCGCACCGCTAACGCACCTAACTAGTCGTCCCTGAAAAACCTCATTAGCCCATATATCACCAGCCTTTCAGGCACTAAAATGTGGATCTAAATTGCAAGTCAATTCGCTGCCCCTTGCAAAAACTGGTGAAATGGCGCTTTTCTTAATTGCTTGAAGCCCCCAATCCATGTGTTTGCACAAATCTATGTGCTCCAAATCGGGTCTCTAGAAGCTCTGATATACAGGGGCCGCAGCAAAATACCTTCAAAATGCAAGGGGTTTTTCAGGGACGACTAATTATCAGTGTAAAAAGTAGAGGTCTCCCCACCAAGGTAGGTATGCATTTCTGTCCAAGTTGCCTCAGATCTTGCGTTGCCATCTAGCTGTTCTGCCTGCAGCAAAAAGGCATCGACAACACGGGAAACCTTTTTCACCATTATCTGCCGCTCTACTCTAGGATAGAAAACCGCTGTAAAAGAGGTTGACGAATGCCAATAAAAATTCCCAGTAACACCAGCATTAAGCTGGCATTACTGAACAACAACGCTTTAGCACGAACATTCACAGGAGAACCTGAGGAAGTATTTTAAGGTCCTAGGGTACCCAGATTTTCTTCTTGACTGACAGAAAGGTTGTGTCGCAAGTGCGCCAAGGCACTGTTCAACTTGTGCCGTCTTATTCTGAGAGTAGAGTTCTAGCTACCACTAATTCGGGCGACATCGCGAGCATTTTGCTCAAAAGCAGCCGACAGCGCATCATCACCACTCAATCCATCCTCGATCGCCTTCTCAATCGCCTGCAAAACTCGCTTATAATCACGCGGCATTACCTTCACAAACTTCGGCAGCATCCCCTCCCAATCTGCCAGAACCTTAATGCCCCTCTTGCTCTCGGTATAGTCAATATGCCGCTGAATCATCTCCTTGAGATCATTGATCTCTTCAGGATCTTCAAGCTTCTCTAGCCCCACCATTTCAGTGTTGCAGCGAGTCGCAAAATCACCCGCCTCATCCAACACGTAGGCCACGCCGCCGCTCATGCCAGCGGCAAAGTTGCGCCCCGTCGGACCCAGAATTACTACCTTGCCGCCAGTCATATACTCACAGCCGTGATCGCCAATCGCTTCCACAACGGTGTGAACCCCAGAATTGCGAACGCAGAACCGCTCCCCGGCCATGCCGCGAATAAAGGCTTCGCCACTGGTGGCTCCATAGAAGGCAACGTTGCCGATAATGATGTTCTCTGCCGGTACAAAGGTCGAAACCTTAGGCGGATAGAGGATGATCTTGCCGCCGCTCAAGCCCTTGCCCACGTAGTCGTTAGCATCGCCCTCTAGCTCTAGCGTCACGCCCTTGGGCACAAAAGCGCCAAAGCTCTGTCCGGCGCTGCCGTTGAAATGGAGGTGCACCGTATCTTCCGGCAGTCCTTCCCAATGGCGCTTGGTGATCTCGTTGCCGAGAATGGTGCCGACGGCGCGGTTGATGTTCTGGATAGGGACCGTGGCTTCGACCTTTTCGCCTTTTTCAATTGCAGGCTGACACAGATCGAGCAGCTTCGTCATATCTAAAGACTTCTCTAAGCCGTGATCTTGCGGAATCTGGCAGTAGCGACCCACATCATCAGGCACGTCGGGCCGATGCAGAATGTTAGAGAAATCCAGACCTTTGGCTTTCCAGTGGTCGATCGCACGTTTCGGCTCCAGCACATCGGAGCGCCCTACCATTTCGTTCAGGGTGCGGAAGCCCAGTTGTGCCATCAGTTCACGTACTTCTTGGGCGATGAACTTCATGAAGTTGACCGTATGCTCTGGGTCGCCCGTAAATTTCTCGCGGAGCTGCGGATCTTGAGTAGCGACGCCTACCGGACAGGTATTCATGTGGCAAACGCGCATCATAATGCAGCCGAGGCTAACCAGCGGCGCAGTGGAGAAGCCAAATTCTTCAGCTCCCAGAAGGGCCGCAATTACAATATCCCGGCCTGTTTTGAGCTGACCATCAGTTTCCACGACGATACGGCTACGGAGGTTGTTGAGAACTAAGGTTTGATGGGTTTCAGCAATGCCGAGTTCCCAAGGTAAGCCAGCGTGTTTAATTGAGGTTTGAGGCGAGGCTCCGGTGCCGCCGTCAAAGCCAGAGACGAGAACTACGTCGGCATGGGCTTTGGAAACGCCTGCTGCAATGGTGCCAACACCGACTTCAGAGACGAGCTTGACGTTGATGCGGGCGTTACGGTTGGCGTTTTTAAGGTCGTGAATCAGTTCCGCTAGATCTTCGATTGAGTAGATATCGTGGTGGGGTGGGGGCGAAATTAGACCGACGCCAGGGGTGGAGTAACGGACTTTGGCAATCCAGGGGTAAACCTTTCGTCCTGGAAGCTGACCGCCTTCTCCGGGCTTCGCGCCCTGAGCCATTTTGATTTGAATTTCTTTAGCCTGAGATAGGTAGAGACTGGTGACGCCAAAGCGACCGGAGGCCACCTGCTTGATGGCGCTGTTTTTGGAGTCACCCTGTTCGTTAGTCCAAGTGAAGCGTTCGGGGTCTTCGCCGCCTTCGCCCGTATTGGATTTGCCGCCGACTCGATTCATTGCGATCGCAAGTGACTCATGGGCCTCCTTCGAGATCGAGCCGTAGCTCATCGCCCCAGTTTTAAAGCGTCGAGTGATCTCCTCAATCGGCTCCACCTCATCTAAAGGAATCGGCTCTCTATCTTTAAATCCCAACAACCCACGCAGCGTAAACAACTGCTCATTCTGCTCATTCACAAGAGCAGAATATTTCTGAAACAGCTCAAAATCAGCCTTTTGAGTGGCCTGCTGCAGCGTATGAATTACCTGTGGACTAAAGAGATGGGCTTCCCCTTCCTTCCGCCACTGGTATTCGCCACCCACATCAAGAGTATGCACTTCCACATCACGATCTGGGAAGGCGTGGCGATGGCGCTGAATCGCTTCTTCTGCCAGAACTTCTAGGTCAGCTCCCTCAATCCGGGAAGCAGTCCAGCTAAAGTATTTATCCACCACAGCCTTATTGAGGCCGATGGCTTCAAAGATCTGAGCGCCGCGATAGCTCTGGATTGTTGAAATTCCAATTTTAGAGGCAACTTTAGTGACGCCTTTCGTTACCGCCTTAATGTAGTTTTTGCAGGCCACTTTGGGTTCAATATTCACCATCAGACCCTGAGCAATCATGTCGTGGATGGTTTCAAAGGCCATGTACGGATTAATCGCGCCACAGCCGTAGCCAATCAGCACCGCATAGTGGTGGACCTCTCGGGGTTCGCCCGATTCCAAGACAAGACCGACGCGAGTGCGGGTACCTGCGCGAGTCAAGTGATGATGGAGGCCAGCGACAGCAAGCAATGCTGGGATGGGAGCGTTGGTTGCGTTGAGGTTGCGATCGCTCAAAATAATCAAGCTTGCCCCAGCCGCAATAGCTTCATCAGCCTGCTGACAAACTTGATCCATTGCAGACTCTAATCCCTTGACCCCAGCATCAGGGTCAAACAGAATGGGCAGCGTCACAGACTGAAATGGATCGCCGTCCAATGCCTTTAGCTTTGCCAAGTCATCATTGGTCAGAATCGGCGTCTTTAGTTCAATTAAATTGCAGCTTTCTGGTTCTGGCTGGAGCAAATTTCGCTCTGAACCAATGGTGGTTTCAGCCGAGGTAATAATCGCCTCTCGAATCGAGTCAATCGGGGGGTTCGTTACCTGAGCAAATAACTGCTGAAAATAGTTATAAAGCAGCTTGGGCTTATTCGACAGCACCGCCAGCGGTGTATCGGTCCCCATCGCCCCAATCGCTTCCACCCCGTTATTCGCCATCGGAGCCATCAGCATCCGTAGTTCTTCAAAGGTGTAGCCAAAGGCCATCTGACGCTGCAAAACCGTCTCAGCATCATAGTCAGGTGCAGCCGCCACTACCGGAAGCTGATTTAAGCCCACCATCTGCTGATCAAGCCAGTCTCCGTAGGGATGCTCAGCGATGATTTTGTCTTTAATCTCTTGGTCTGCAATGATGCGACCTTCGGCCATATCGACGACAAACATCCGACCGGGCTGGAGGCGACCTTTGCTTAACACTCGCTCGGGTTCAATGGGCAGCACCCCGGCTTCAGAGGCCATAATCACTAGGTCATCTTTAGTGACGTAATAGCGAGAAGGGCGTAGACCATTGCGGTCCAAAACCGCGCCGATCATCGTGCCGTCAGTGAAAGAAATCGAAGCCGGCCCATCCCAAGGCTCCATTAGACAAGAATGATACTTATAAAACGCCTTCTTCTGAGCGCTCATCGATTCGTGGGCTGTCCACGGCTCGGGAATCATCATCATCACAGAATGAGGAAGCGATCGCCCTGCTAAAAACAGCATTTCTAAAGTGTTATCAAAAATTGTGGAGTCACTACCCTCAACATTGATAACGGGCTGTACCTTTGCCATGTCCTCGCCAAATAGTTCTGACTTGAACATCGACTGACGGGCATTCATCCAGTTAATGTTGCCGCGCATGGTGTTGATTTCACCATTGTGAGCAATGTAGCGATAGGGATGCGCCCGGTCCCAGCTCGGGAAGGTGTTGGTGCTAAAGCGGGAATGAACCAACCCCAGCGCACTTTCCATCTCTGGGTCATGCAGATCGGGGTAATACTGGCCCACTTGAATTGGCATCAACATGCCTTTGTAGACAATGGTGCGGCAAGACAGTGTCGAGACATACCAATATGGCTCAATGCCAGAAAGCTTAATGGCATTGTGAGTGAGCTTCCGCAGCACATAAAGCTTGCGCTCAAAGGCTAAATCGTCAGCGACACCGGCACCTCGCTGGATAAAGACCTGCTCCATAAACGGCTCACTCGCCTTGGCCGTATTCCCTAGAGACGAGTTATCTGTCGGGACATCGCGCCACCCCAGCACCCTATGCCCTTCTGCCGTCGCTATTTTTTCAAATTCTCGCCGACCGGCTTCACGCTGCTGTGAATCGGGGGACGCGTAGATCATGCCTACGCCGTACTGCCCAGGTTCGGGGAGTTCAAACCCCAGACGCGCTGCTTCTTTAGAGAAAAATTTGTGAGGCAGCTGCATTAACAGACCTGCGCCATCACCTGTATTGGTCTCGCACCCACAGGCCCCTCGATGGTCAAGGTTTACCAGAATTGTTAGCGCCTGTTCAATAATCTCGTGGGACTTCTTCCCTTTTTGGTGGACAACGAAGCCCAATCCGCAGGCATCATGCTCAAACTGTGGATCGTAGAGGCCTTGCTGAGAAGGACGAGAATAGCTATTCATATTAGTGACGCAGTAGGTGAAGCTGAACTGAGTGAGGTCTATCTAACCCAAGAAGTCCAGGGATTCCCAGAGTACTAGAAATTGCCCAGGTATTTCAATGAAGTCATGGGAAGCGCTGCAGGTCTCAGCGCAGGTTCAAACAGCTGATCTTTCTAAAACGAGTTCCCCTCTGACCTGCTTGATTTCTTGATTGTAAGACTGATGCCCATACCGTGCACAGCGATTGATACTGAACTTGATCTTCAATGCTTAAGACGACTTGATCAACGTGCCGTTCTCCCGTGAGCAGCCTTTAGGATTAAGCTATCTCTGATCGTTGCTGAGAAAGGTAATGGTGAATACGAGTTGCGTTCGCATCTCATTCCCCCAAGCTGATAAAGGATATTTCTATGTTTGAGCATGATGTGGTCATCGTTGGCGGCGGACTCGCAGGCTGTCGAGCAGCCCTCGAAATTGCCCGCATCGACTCGGCTATCAGCATTGCCATGGTTGCCAAAACCCATCCTATTCGGTCACACTCCGTCGCCGCTCAGGGAGGCATGGCCGCAACGCTCAAGAATGTTGACATTCAAGATAGCTGGGAAGCCCATGCCTTCGACACGGTTAAAGGCTCAGATTACCTAGCCGATCAAGATGCTGTCGAGGTTCTCACCCGTGAAGCCCCTGAAGTGGTCATCGATCTAGAGCATCTCGGTGTCTTGTTCTCTCGCCTAGAAGATGGTCGCATTGCCCAACGTGCCTTTGGCGGTCACAGCCATAAGCGCACCTGCTACGCCGCTGACAAGACCGGACATGCCATCCTTCACGAGCTATACAACAATATCGTTAAGCACGGCGTACAGATCTACGACGAGTGGTACGTCCTCAATCTGATTCTGGAAGACGATCAGGCCAAGGGTATTGTCATGTACCATCTGCTCGATGGCGAGATCAAAGTTCTGAGAGCTAAGGCAGTGATGTTCGCCACTGGGGGTTACGGGCGCGTCTTCAATACAACCTCTAATGATTTTGCTTCGACCGGAGATGGCTTGTCGATGGCGGCAATGGCTGGCATTCCCCTAGAAGATATGGAGTTTGTGCAGTTTCACCCCACAGGGTTATATCCTGCAGGCGTCCTCATCTCTGAAGCCGTTAGAGGCGAAGGGGCTTACTTAATCAACAGTGAAGGGCATAGATTTATGGAAACCTATGCCCCCAAGCAAATGGAGTTAGCCCCCCGCGACATTACCTCCCGCGCCATCACCACCGAAGTTAGAGCCGGTCGGGGCATCCATCCAGATGGCAGTGCCGGTGGACCGTTTGTGTATTTAGATTTGCGGCACATGGGGCGCGAAAAAATCATGAGTCGCGTTCCGTTTGCTTGGGAAGAATCTCACCGGCTCGCTGGCGTTGATGCTGTGATTGAACCGATTCCGGTTCGTCCCACCGCTCATTACTCAATGGGGGGCATCCCCGTCGATACAGAAGGCAAAGTGCGCCGCAGCGCTGATGGGTTTATTGATAATTTTTTTGCGGCTGGTGAATGCGCCTGTGTCTCGGTGCATGGTGCCAATCGATTAGGCAGCAATTCGCTTTTAGAATGTGTTGTCTATGGACGCCGAACAGGAGCCACCATCGCCCGATTCGTGCAGAACCAAAAGCTACCGGAAATTGATGAATCGAGCTATCTGCAGCAGGCTCATGACAGAATTCAAGCCCTTCTAGACCAGCAAGGAACAGTGCGGATTAACGAGGTTCGCCAGCAGGTTCAGGACTGTATGGCCGAGCACTGTAGCATCTTCCGAACCGATGAAATTATCTCCGAAGGGCTAGCAAAATTGCAGGCTTTAAAGCAGCGGTGCAGCCAAATTCGGCTCGATGACTATGAGAAGGTCTGGAATACTGAAATCATCGAAGCATTGGAGCTGCAGAGTCTGTTGATTGTGGGCGAGGTGATTATGACGGGCGCACTGCAGCGTCAAGAAAGTCGAGGTGCTCATTCTCGGGAAGATTTTCCACAGCGCAATGATGAACGGTTTCTAAAACATACGCTAGCCTATTACTCTGCGGCTGGAATTGATTTGCAGTATATGCCGGTCAATCTCAATATGTTTGAACCGCAAGAGCGCAAATATTGAAGCTGCATAGGTAATAAAAAACCTCAGGTGGTTTTCCTGAGGTCTGCTGTTGTTTCGTTGTGGCTTTAAGGTGCTGACGTAACTTCTGGCGCTGTTTTTTTAGCTGTCTCAGGCGGGCACTTGCCTGCCGAGACTTTTTGTTTCGCTGCCTCCCTCGACGGGGAGACTCCCAAGACTTAAGTCTCATCACTTCAATGTGTATATTTGCAAATGGATTCGTATCTTAGCAAATGAGCCGCGTGACCGGCATCACAAGAGTCAGAGAGCAGCGTCACTGTATCTCTGATGTCGAAGCAAGATACTGAGTGGGCACAATAAGTCAGTGAGGATAGATTGATGAACGGGATAGCTTTCAAGCCGGCATTAATCTTCAGTCATGCAATGGTGTTGACGCTCCTGGCAATGATGATGATGGCAGAATCCCCATCTCGCCTTGGTCATTTCGTGCAGGGAACAGATGTTGACCGTCACGCCAAGATCTTTGCCAGTCATCTTTTCTGAAGTCCTGAACCCACTCAGGAAGGGATCTGGCTGTCAGCGAATGGCCCTAAGGCTTGGATAATAGGTACTTGACATGCTCTCTTCCATGAAATCTACTGCCCCTTCATCTCCGTTTTTTGTTAATCTTCAGCAAGCTTTCCAAGATTGGGTTCGCCGCGTCATTATTGATGACGATCCCTATGATCCTTTGACGATTGAAGACTTAGAAGAAGAAGCGACTGTACATGCGGTTGAGGCTGCTGAACTAGTCTAAATAGGTGCCGTCTGGCATTGTGACTCGCTCTAGGTTTGCGTTGAGTAAGTTGGCGTCTGTGAGGTCAGCATCGGTAAAGTTTGCCCCTCTTAGCTCAGCCCAGCTCAAATTAGCACCCGTGAGATTGGCACCTATGAAATTGGCCCCTTGAAGCTTTGCGCCCTGTAAGTTAGCGTTGCTGAGATTGGCGTGTCGCAGTTGAGCGTGGGTTAAGTTGGCGTGACCAAGGCTGGCGTTGCTGAGATTTGCCCATACGAGCTGCGACTCTTGTAAATTTGCCAGGGTTAGATTGATGCCCTGTAGGTCTGTTTCATTGAAGTTGGACTGTTGGAAGTCGCGACTCCCGGAGCCATAGGCCTGAACCATCTTTTCGACTGCGGGGCTGTAGTGGATGGTGTTATGAGCTTGACTTTGAGGCGTGGATGGCCCGTCTGCTGCTGTCGTATTTGCAGTTGTGCTAGGTGCTATTGGAGCAGACTGCGGGGGAGAGCTTGGGAGGTTCGTCTCCGGGTGGCTTACTTCTGTAGACGGTGTTTGAGTGATGGTTGCTGCAACCGTTGTGTCTGCCGATGCTAGACAATCGAGCTGCTGCATCCAGTGGGGAAGTTCGTCACCGACCGTATGCCCATAGACTTCGAGGGCGTGGATCTGGCTAACCTGCAGCTGACTGATAGTTTGCTGTATCAAAGGAACCAGGGTCGATTGATTTGGAATGTTGGTAGATTCAATACTGATTTGTAGGCAGTCTTTGCGGATGCAAATGTCATGAACCTGGTTTGCATGGGGTTGAAGGGTCTGATTTAGTAGCTGCTTGATGGCATCGAGATCCCCAGTCTGGGCAAGGGCGAGCAGATTTTCTTCCGGCATGAATTCAGGTTAATGGGACAATGCAAAATGCTCCGGTTCAGACGATTGGATATAGAGTCTGATTTAAGCGTGGGGCTGAACCCCAGCCCGAGTAAATTACATTGTCCCAGACATTGCAGTGTTCACCGTAAAGTTTTAATGCGCTACGCTGCCTGCAATCCGCTATGACGTAGCAATGCCTCAGAGCTGGGTTCACGGCCCCGGAATGCTTTGAAGATTTCCATGGGGTGTTGGCTGCCGCCAAGGGCTAAGATGGTGTCTCGGAAGCGTTGGCCGGTGGTTGCGATCGCATCTCCATCTTCCAGCCCCGCCTCTTCAAACGCCGCAAAAGCATCAGCACTCAGCACCTCAGCCCACTTGTAGCTGTAGTAACCCGCTGCATAGCCTCCGGCAAAAATATGCCCAAAAGCACAGAGGAATGAATCTTCGGGCAACGGAGCAAGTACCGTCGTATTTTCTGCAATCTGGCTGCGAAGTTCATGGGCGCTCGATCCAGTTCCTGGCTGATAGCGAGAGTGAAGTGCAAGATCCACTGAGCTAAAGTGAACCTGACGCAGCGTCATTGAACCACTCATATAGGTGCGAGCCGCAACAAGACGCTGAAAATACTCCTCTGGTAAAGGTTCACCCGTTTCGTAGTGGCGAGCCATCCCCATCAGCGTACTGCGGTCATAGCACCAGTTCTCCATGAACTGACTGGGTAATTCAACCGCATCCCACTCAACGTTGTTAATGCCTGCCGCCCCCGCATAATCCACCTGGGTGAGCATGTGCTGTAAACCATGACCAAACTCATGGAACAGGGTTTCCACCTCTCGGAACGTCATCAAGCTGGGGCTACCGTCCACTGGGGGCGTTTGGTTGCAGGTCAAATAGGCCACCGGGAGTTGCGTTGTTCCGCCGCGCTTGACTCGGCCCAAGCAATCATCCATCCAGGCACCGCCTCGCTTTTCCGCAGGGCGGCTGTAGGGGTCGAGGTAGAAGTGTGCAATGGTCTCCGACCGGCCTTCGGCCATCGCCTCACCCGCCTTCGCCACCTGAAAGTAGCGCACATCAGGGTGCCAAACGGGTGCTTCACCATCGGCAGCGGTGACCGTAACCCCAAACAGACGATTCACTAAGCCAAAGAGTCCCTCCAAAACCTGAGGCAAAGGGAAATAGGGCCGCAGCTGCTCATCGGTTAACTCATACTTCGCCTCTCGCTGGCGCTCAGACCAAAAACCTGTATCCCAATGCTTCAGCTCAGGTACGTCAGGATCCTGCTGCTTCGCAAAGGCCTGCAGCGTTTGGAGTTCATCAAGGGCGGCATCATAGCTAGACTGACGTAATTGCTCTAACAGCGCCTCAACCTCAGCCACCGAAGGCGCCATCTTACTGGCCAAACTGACCTCTGCGTAGGTCTCATAGCCCAGCATCTGTGACTCTTCTTGCCGGAGCGCTAAGATTCGTTCGATGATGTCTCGATTGTCGAGTTCACCACTAGAGGCGCGGGAAATATAGGCTCGGTAAACCTGCTCCCGCAAATCACGCCGTCGGCTGTGCTGCAAAAAAGGCCCAAAGCTAGGGGCATCTAAAGTGATCTGCCAAGGACCTGATTCGGGTGTTGCATCTTCTTTCCCCGCCGCACGAGCGCTTTGAGCTGCCAAGCTCAGCAAGCTCTTGGGGAGTCCCTCCACCTCTGCTGGCTCCGTCAGCATTAAATTGAACGCCTTTGTTGCATCTAAAACATGATTTGAAAACTGCGTAGATAGCTCCGCTAACTCAAGCTGAATGGCATTGAATCGCTCTTTCTTCTCTCCCGTCAGCCCGACACCTGATAATTCTGCATCTTGAATGGCTCGTTCAATCACTCGCTGCTGGGCACTTTCTAGCGTTGACCAGGCTTCAGAGGCTCGAATTGCTTTGTAGCCCTCATAGAGCGGCTGACTCTGGCTGAGCTGATTAACGAACGTGACCAACTGTGGCTGCACCGCTTCGTAAGCCTCGCGTAATTCAGGGCTGTTCTGCACCCCCATGAGATGCCCGACAATGCCCCAACTCCAGCTGAGGCGCTCTTCAAGCTGTTCTAGTGGCTCCACTAACCCCGCCCAAGTTGGCTGCACTTGAGATTCTAAGGCTGAGAGTTCTTGTTCTAGCTCCTGCAAGAGCTGCGTCATCGCCGGTACGACATGCTGCGGCTCAATCTGATCGAAGGGGGGCAATCCCTGACAGATCAGCAGGGGATTGGTCGTGGAAGCAGGAGCAGTAGTCATAGATTCAATGTCAAATCTGAGTGGTGTTCTTCCTCTCAGTATAAAAAGTTTGAGGCCCCCATTGTGGTCGGAAACCAGAAGGAGCCGCTATGAACTTTCTTCAATGAGCGCCTGAGATATTGTCAATCATTGACGGCACGCATTCTATTGACACTAAGGACGGTCGCGGGGTGGAGGACATTCTGATCGTAAATTTAATGGAATTTTAGTCAGGGAGAGCTAAAGTCCCACCGACTTTTCTGTGTTGAGTTGCGATATGACGGCTCACTGCAGAATCGTTTGTTTCCATCTGGCGCGTGCTATAAAATCGATACCGGACTCTCTACTACCCACATTACTGGACCAAACCTTTGACATTCTCTGCTGATGACTTTGCCCAGGCCCTCGCGCAGCACGACTTTAATTTTGAGGTCGGGCAAACGGTCCACGGGAAACCCGTAAGCCACGATAACGATGGTGTCTATGTTGATATTGGCGGCAAAGCAACGGCTTTTTTGCCTCCGGATGAGATCTCTCGCTTTGCCCAGCCTGATCTAGAGGTCATTGTCCCTTTACATGAAGACCGCGAGTTTTTAATCGTCAAGGGCGAAGATGCTGAGGGTAAGGTAACCCTTTCCATTCGTCGTCTAGAAATCAAGGCCCTTTGGGGACGTTTGGCAGAGCTAGAGGCCGACAGTCAGACGATTGAGGTCTATGTCACAGGACTGAATAAGGGCGGAGTGACGGTTGATGTGGAAGGTTTGAGGGGCTTTATCCCTCGATCTCATCTCGTTGAGCGAGACAACCTAGAAGCGCTTAAGGGGCAAACCCTGACCGCTGGTTTTTTAGAGGTGGACCCAGACCGCAATAAATTGGTTCTCTCTAACCGGCAGGCGATGCGCTCTACACGTATTGGTGAACTTGAAATTGGTCAATTGGTATCCGGTACGGTTCGAGATTTAAAGCCCTTTGGTGCCTTCGTTGATCTGCAGGGCGTCTCTGGTCTGCTTCATATCAAGCAGGTCAGTCAGACCTATATTTCTGATTTGACCAAGGTACTGACCGTCGGTGACAGCATTAAAGCAATTGTGCTGGACTTAGACCCAGGGCGCGGTCGCATTTCGCTCTCGACGCAGGTGTTGGAGAACCGTCCAGGCGAAATTGTTGAAAATCTAGAGCAGGTGATGGGTGAGGCAGAAGACCGCGCCCGTCGGCACCAGGAGAAACTACGGCAAGCGAGCCAATAATCGGGCATTCTAAGTCTGTAACCTCTCGCGTTCTCCCCCCGTCCTATGTCAGAAGGTTCTCAGCTCAATCAGACGCTGCCCACGCTCTCGCCGGGTAATGTTGTGACAATTGGGGCCAGACTTTTCAGCCTCAATGGAGGCAACTATTTTGTGACGAGTCTGCTCGCGCACCTGTGGCTATATCTTGGTTTTTTTGGTGCTGCCTTAGGGCTAGGGGTTATGGCCGCGATTGCCTTTGCGGCTGCAGATAATAATCCTGCTGTTACGGCTGGCGTTATCGGGTTAGGGGCGCTGGTGATGCTGCCTCTGTTCGCTTTTGTTTGGGGACGTTATTTAGCCTCTGGGGCGTTGATCTCACGGCTGGTTTTTAACTTTCTAACCCATCAAGAGGAATCTCTAGAAACAACGCGATCGCAAGTTTATCCAAACGTCTGGTGCTATTTTTGGGCGAGTGTTTGGCAAGGGCTAATCCTGCTGCTGGTCTATGCCGGAATTGCAGGATCTCTCTACGTTCTGTGGATTAGTCTTTTCCCTTTGTTTACAGCTTTCTCTCTCAATCGTCTTTGGGAAAGCGGGGATACGGATGTGAGCGCCTTTGTCTGGACGAGTTTGTTCCTGCTGGCCATGCTGCTGCTGTTGGCTATTTTTCTTGTGATTTATTACGTCACGTCCCGCCTGTGGTTCTGCGACGCGATTTTGGCTTTAGAAAACCAGGTGGGGCCTTTGGAGTCTGTGCAGCGAAGCTGGCAGATTACGCGTAACCAAGGCTTCAACGCTATGACGGTTCTGTTTGTCGGAACGATCGTGACGACGCCCCCGACGATTATGGCCTCGCTGCTCAATACCTTTGTGCCTGTGGTGGGTATCCTGATGGGCGTGGTGGTTTTTCCCTTTTGGCAGGCCGCGAAGGCGGTGCATTACTACGAGCTACGACGGCGGAATGAGGGGCTATCTTTTGACTTCGAAGCCCTGCCGGCTCGTCCTCGTCAGTATTTGAGGCGCGTGGCCCTGAAAACCCCTGAAAGTATTGAGCTGGACTTTGCCCTCGGCGGGCTTGGGAGCCGCTCGCTGGCCTGGATCACTGATCAAACGCTGTTGTTTTTGAGTTTGGCGCTTGTTTGGCTGTTGGGTTCTGCTCTCTACGCCTATGTTGTGGTGCCTGCTGTGGTGGATGGGCCGTCATCAATCGCTCTGGATGATTTGAATCTCTGGGTGTTTGCGATCGCATCTCTGCTCACCTATGCTTTCTCCAACGGTTACTACATCGCTTTTGAGACGTTTTGGCAAGGACAAACACCGGGTAAACGCTGGGCAAAAATCCGCGTTATCCAAGACAGCGGACAGCTCGTCGGCCTACGAGAAGCCGCCATTCGCAGCCTTATCGGTCCCCTTGATCTCGGCTTTTTCTTCCTGGGCGTTGTGTTAGTTGCCTTTGGTAAGTCAGAAAAGCGTCTAGGCGATTTTGCTGCCGGTACCCTTGTGGTTCAGGACGAGAAACGACAGGGTGTTCGCCAGCCCACCGTCCAGTTGCGCTTTGGAGAGCGGTCACAAACGACAGCTCAAACTCTAGTCCAGGAAGCTAATCTCAAAGCTTTGACCGCCGATCAGTATCTGACCTTGCGCGATTTTTTGGGCTACCGTACCCAGCTTGAACCCGCCATCAGAAAGAAAGTAACCGTGGGCCTTGCCAGCCAGCTCCGGCAAATTATTGCCCCGCCAGAATCGGTCGCAGCCCTAAACTTTATGGATGAAGAACTACTTGAGGCGACCTATTTAGCCTGTCGAGATACGATTTATAAGCAGGCCTAGTGTTCTAAACGGATTGATTCCTGAAGCATCTGTAATGATGTTTATTCCCAGATTAGAGGAGAGCTACAGGTTGGGACCGTTGATGTGTGCGGTTGTTTTGTGATGGGCAACCTGACAGCAAGGCTACCAAACAAGCTGTGAATTACTTCAAACATCAAAATCAAGCTCGTAAAAAGACCCGATATATTTTGGGGTCATTTGTGATTGCGATTTCAATGATCATTCTGATGTTGTACGCAACCGCGGTCCCTGCTCTTTATCTGCTTTGGCAACTGACGATTCCACATCGCGCCATGATTGGTATGGGGCCTGATGAAAGGACGTTTGAACCAGAAATATTTTGGACCTTCTGGGTTTGGTGGACCCCTCGAACCTTGATCATTGTCAGTCTAGTGACGCTGCTCATTATTGGAGGTGGGTGTTTCTACAAGTGGCGGATAATTCATCGCGGCGGCAGAGCAGTCGCAGAATCTCTCGGCGGTCAGCTCGTACCCCCTGATACTCAAGATCGACATGAAAGAATATTACGTCACGTTGTCGAGGAGATGGCTATCGCCTCAGGAATGCCTATCCCAGAGGTGTACGTGCTCCGCCATGAAGCAGAGATTAATGCCTTTGCTGCTGGATTTACCGTCAATGATGCTGTGATTGGTGTGACTCAGGGCTGCCTCAAGCATCTGAAGCGCGATGAATTACAGGGAGTGATTGGTCATGAATTTAGCCACATCCTCAACGGAGATATGAGGCTGAACATGCTCTTGATCTCAGGGCTTCACGGAATTTTGATTATTTCTATTGTGGGTCGGTGGTTACGCTCTGAATCCAACGCAATGGGTCTTGGTTCTGCCCTGACGATCACCGGACGACTGAATCTTTTAGTAGGCCGCCTAATCCAGAGTGCGGTGTCCCGTCAGAGGGAATTTCTTGCTGATGCTTCGGCGGTGCAATTTACCCGCGATCCCCAAGGACTCGCTAACGCATTAGTAAAAGTTTTGAAACAAGGGTCTCAGATTCAGACCCCTGAGGTTGAATCTGCTAGCCATCTATTTTTTGGCAATGTACTCCGCTCCAAAACTGCAAATTGGTGGGCAACCCATCCACCGATTGAAATGCGCATTGAAAAGTTAGGGGTTGAAGTTCCTGACCCGAAGTTTGATCGGAAGACACGTTCAGTTAGTGCAGCGCAGAATATCCTCAACATGGTGGGGATGACTGCTCTTGCAAATGGGTCAATGCCTGAAGCCTCGGAATGCTCCGCTTCTGTGGAGAGCGGGATGGAGCCTGACTTGATTGTCAATACCGTGGGGACCGTTGCGCCCGAACATCTTGCCTATACCCAGTTACTTCTGGCTCAATTGCCTGACGAAATGCAGCAATCTCTGCAGTATAGAGAGGATGCGATCGCAATTATTTATGGCCTCTTGCTTGATCATCAAGAGTCCATTCAGACTCGTCAACTGGAATTTTTACTGGCGACCGAATCTAACAACCGAGTGCAAGCTGCCCAACAGATATATGAGCGACTAACCTGTCTTGATCCGCGGATGCGGTTGCCCCTCTTAGACCTTACTATTCCAGCCCTGCGGCAAAGTTCTGTGGCTCAATTTCGAACTTTATTAGAGCAAGTCGATGCCCTCATTAACTGTGACGGTCAATGTTCGCTTGCAGAATATAGTCTGCGCATGATTCTAAAACAGCGCCTGCAGCCTTATTTTGAGCTTGCGCCGAGGATCAGCAAGCGGGCGACGATGAATTCACTATGGCCTGATTGTGTCTTGCTTCTGTCTGCCTTAGCCCATGTTGGACATCCCACCGCTGAATTGCAATTCCAGGCCTTAAAAAGCGGCCTACAGCGATTACCGGAAGCCTCAAAACAGACCTTGCCCACGCAAGTGCCTGATTTCACACTGGCTTCATTAGAGCTTGCCATTGAGCGGCTGTCCCAATCCGTCCCTAGACTGAAGCAGGTCATTGTTGATGCCTGTGCTTATACCGTTCTAGTGGACAGTGTTATCACGTTGACGGAAGCTGAATTGTTGAGGGCCATCGTTATTGCCCTCAACTGTCCTTTGCCGCCCTTCCTCAAGGTATTGCGTCCATAAGCATTGGGTTTGTGTGTCAGGTAAAGGGACACATTCTCAGACAAATCAAGGACAGCAAAGCAACAAAGATCAAGATGGCTGAACTTTGCGCATCCTCCGATATTCACGCTGCAGCGTTTTGGAGAACCCTGGCCAGCATCGATATATTTTGCCTGTCTGACCATTGGTCGCATCAGAGGCAACTCGAACAGCCGTTTGGGCAATCGTCTCAGGAGAGGTCGCCAGCCACCGTAAACCGAAGTCTAGGAATTTCATCCGCCTGTGCGCTTCATCATTTAAGGGCTGGATTTTGGTGGTGAGCTGAGTGGAAAATAAGCCTGGATTCATTCCCAAAACAGAAATACCCGTTTGTTTGTAGTCTTCAGCGACAACTAGCGTCAAGCGACGGGCTGCAGCCTTTGACGTGGCATAGGCGCTCAAATACGAGTCCCCTGGACTATCCTGTGCCCCGGCTCCTAGCATGTTGATGATTTTGCCCTGGTCACGAGGCAGCATGTGTCTAAGGGCCGTCATCGTGCCGTAATAGGCACCATTGAGGTTGGTGTTAATGACCTCGTGCCAATGGTCTATCGGTAAGTCGAGGGCTGGACCGAAGTAGCGATTAACCGATGCATTGTTGAACCAAACGTCGATCTGGCCAAATCTTTCTAGGGTTTGCTGTGCTAAATTTTCCACTTGCTCAGGATCGGCGACATCGCAGGGTAGGCCGAAGACCTGGTGTTTTGCGGCTTCTAGTTGCGAACAGGCGGCCTCCACCGCAGACTCAGACCGAGAGCAAATGACAATTTTGGCTCCTGCTGCGGCTAAAGCTTGGGCAATAATCAGGCCGATACCTTGGGTACTGCCGGTGACAACGGCGACCCGGTCTTGCAGCCGAGGGGAAGTGTTCATAGATCTCAATTCAGGGGCAGATGGAAGCGTGTAAGTAGGATACTGCATCCATCATGTCAGGGACTGTGGCTAGCAGCAGTCGGTGATCTGGAAGCATTCGCTCCGATCTCCATTGAAATGTCTTGATTAGGGGTTCGCTGCTCAACGGAGCCATCGGCTTAAAAATATCCAAAGGGTAGAAATCGATACAGACTTTCAAGATCTCAAAGCATAAAAATATGCGCTGGTGGGATGCATAATGCCTTGCGTAAATATACGAGTGTCCTGAAACAGCTCCGAATAATTACTTATTTAGATAATTTTGCGGGAAAAGACTATTGCAAAAGTTCAGTGTTTGCTCCGAAGAAAACCAAAGGCGAATTGGAAATAATAACAATAACGACTTAGAGATTGACGGCAGTAGCCGCCCCTCTCGTACCGGAGCCCCAATCATGCTGGAATTCTTGATTACACAACTGCTTAGCTTCTGGGCTATCTCCTGCGCTTTCGGTTGTTACTTCCTGCTTCAAGACAGCTAGTTTTTTTTCACGCCTCTTCGATTACCGCTAACGTTTTCAATCCCTAGGACAGTTGGTCAGATGTCTTCACTTAATCGATTCTTTCACCGTTTGGTTAATCCTTTCTTTGACAAGATTAATGTCGATAATCCAGATACGGCACATCGCATCTGCCGTCTGATTCCGGCTCAGTGCCCGTTTGAGCGCACGATCTCGGTCCGGGGTAAGACGATCTTTCATATTCCGCCCCTGTGCAAGCTCAACCCTGCATATGAAGAAGTGGTGGCGCTGCGCTTCCGAGCGATGTGTTACCTAGCCGATCAGTGTGGCGAAGACGTGAGTCAGTACTGCTAACTGACACTGCTCCCTAATATAATCAGTCCGATAAAGGAGCCACTGTTCCACAAGCCATGCAGCAACATGGAGGCCAGTAAATTTTGAGATCGCGTATAGACGAAGCCCAGCATGCAGCCCAGTACCGTTAAGGGCAAGATGTCAGACAGGTTTAGATGTGCGATCGCAAATACCAACCCACTCAACCCAATCGCACTCCACATCGGCAGATAGCGGGTTAAAGAGGTTAGGAAAAAGCCTCTAAACAAGATTTCTTCAAACAGCGGTGCCAGCACAGCCACCATAAACAGCAACAGTCCCATACTGAAGCGGTCGTGGCTGTTTAAAATAATTTCGAGCAGCGGATTGCCGCCCCCCTGATTTTGTAGCAGTTTTTGATTCAGTACCGAAATCACAATCACTAGGGGCAGCGCCGCCAGATATCCGCTTAACCCCCAGCTAAACCAAGAGCCTTGCCAGCGCAGCGGTAGCCACTTGAGGGGCTGAGATAAGAAGGGCTTAAGGCTGAGGTAGAGAATCGAAAATCCGACCCCCATCAATAGGCTGTACTGAATTAGCGCTAGATAGGCTTGCCCGCGCGCGCCAAAGGTTTCGGGCTTGGCTCCGGCCACGTACAGCACGACCGGCAAGACAAAGCTGACGCAAAAGAAAGCGGCAAACCAGACCACCATCACTTGCCAAATTGTGGTGACGGGCCACCGAACCGTTGCCGCTAGTTCTTGAGGGGTATTGGGCGTCTGGTCTGCTTGGGCTTCAATTGGCTCAATCGTAGGTGCTGTGCTAGCCGCCTCGGGGAGACTCTGACGTTTTTTAACTGCAAATTGGATTAGCCAAAAGATCAGAATGCCGACTCCCGTGAGTCCTCCGATGGCTGGGAAGACTTGGACTGCGGCCAATCGCGTTAAGGCTTTTTCGGCTGCTGCATGCTCTTGGCTGCGGAGGGTTGTGAGGGTTTCTTGACGCTGCTGAAGCTGATAGAGCTGTGATAGGCTCTGGTACCGAAACCAGCCCTTGAGCTGACTTTCTAACTGCTGCTGTGCCTGGGGCTTTAGCTGGGGCGGATCGCTCCAGAGGCCCTGAAGAATGGCGGCGGTCACAGCGCGCTGATTGCCGGGGGAAGGCGCAGCCTCTGCGAGGGGAGTCCAGGTTGCGATCGCATCTTCAACTTGCCCTGAACGTGCGTACAGCAGGCCCAACCGCAAATCCAATTCATTTACAAACGCTTCTGAGGCTGCTCTCTTTTCCGGATCGTCTGTTGGCCCGCTTTGGAGCGTGGCAGAAGTCTTAATTTTCTGATAGTTCTTGAGCGCCTGCTGCACCGGATCGCTATCGCCCCACAGATTTTCTAATAGGGGCGAAGTCCCTGGCTCAGCATCATTTGTCTCTTGCCAGGTCGAAGCCTGCAGCAGTAGATCGCTTTCATAGAGATTGAGCTGGCTTTGGGCCTGAGGTTGTGTCCAGCTACTCACGAGCTGGAGACCAATCATGGCGACCACAATGACGGTCAGAATACTGAGGATGAGTTTATAAAGCTGGCGATCCTTGATCATGCAGTGTCTCAGGGGTGGCTATAGGGAATCTGTCGGGAGAGTTATTCTTCACTTTAAAGGCAATATGTAGTCACACCTGCAATCACCTCCGTCATAATCCTGCTTACCTGATTTCTAAAGAGTCGGCTTTAGCTAGAAGTTTGAGAACTACTGTCTGGACAGGGTAGAATTTTCGTGGCCTGTGTGCCCACTTAACTAGTCTTTATTTGCGATCGCATCTCCCTATGGACGACAAGGCCCTGGCTACCCGTGTAATTCTCGTTCGTCACGGCGAGAGCACCTACAACGTTGAACGTCGCATTCAAGGTCATCTCGACGAATCCACCTTGACCGAGCAAGGCACCGCCGACGCCCAGAGTGTGGGGCGAGCGCTAAAAGATATTCCCTTTGACGCCATCTACCATAGCCCCTTGATGCGGACGCGCCACACCGCAGAAAATATTTGCCAGCAGCTTGAGACCACCGTGCAGCCACGGGTTTTGGATAACCTGATCGAAATCAGCCTGCCGCTTTGGGAAGGTATCTTGTTCTCTGAAGTCAAAGAACGAGATCCGCAGGGCTATGAAAACTGGCACCATTACCCTGAAAAGCTCTGTATGGAAGTTGAGGGCGACAACGGCCTCGAATCTTTTTACCCGGTGCCTGCACTCTATGAGCAGGCCCAGCAGGTTTGGCAGCAGCTTCTCCCCCAGCATCAGGGAGAAACCATTCTTCTTGTAGGGCACAGCGGTATTAATCGGGCTTTGTTAGGAACCGCTTTGGGGCTGACGCCTGAGCGCTACCATTCGCTGCAGCAGGCCAACTGCAACATCAGTATTCTCAATTTCGTGCCAGGACAGCCCACGCAGCTAGAGTCCCTCAATCTAACCGATCACACAGGACTAAAGGTTTCGTCTCCCCGGCAAAATTATGAGGCGCTGCGGCTGCTCTTAGTGCGCCACGGTGAAACAGACTGGAACCGGCAGGGTAAATTTCAAGGCCAGATCGACGTGCCGCTGAATGACAACGGACGTCTGCAGGGACAGCAGGCCGCTGACTTTTTGAAAGATATCCACATCGACTTTGCCGTGAGCAGCTCAATGCTGCGTCCCAAAGAAACGGCTGAACTGATCTTGGCCCATCACCCGCAGGTGCCTTTGACGGTGGATGATCAACTGCGAGAAATCAGTCACGGCAAATGGGAAGGATGCCTAGAGAACGAGATTGAAAGCGGCTATCCCGGTGAGCTAGAGCGTTGGCAATCAACCCCTGCAGAGGTCCAGATGCCGGAGGGAGAAAACCTCCAGCAGGTTTGGGATCGGGCGATCGCAGCCTGGGACGCCATCGTGAAAGCCCATCTGGGCAGCGGCAAGGTGGGAATTGTTGTTGCGCATGATGCTGTCAATAAAGTCATTTTGTGCCATCTCGCGGGCTTAGGGCCGGAACAGTTTTGGTCCTTTAAGCAGGGTAACGGAGCCGTGAGCGTTATTGACTATACCGCTGCCGGGAAGCCGACGCTGGCGGCGATGAATATGACCACCCACTTAGCTGGTGGCGTTCTTGATCAAACTGCAGCCGGGGCTTTATAGCCAGGGATGACGCAAACGCTGATGAGGAGGGCTTTCGATGACGCATGAGTTGCTGCACCAGGTCCGCCTTTTAGATCCAAGTAGCCAACAGGATCGCATCTCAGATGTCCTGATCTCCGACGGCCAGCTCAAGGCCATTGAGGACTCGATCACGAACTTGCCTAGCGATACCCAGCGGCGTGACTGCTCGGGTTTGATTCTCGGTCCTGGTTTAGTGGACCTCTACTGCCATTCCGGTACTCCCGGATTTGAAGCCCGTGAAACCCTCCAGTCCCTGGGTGAGGCTGCTGCTGCCGGAGGCTTTACGCGCCTCACTCTGCTGCCTGATACTCAGCCACCTTTAGATACCCCCGATGCCCTGACGCGGCTGCAGGCCCCTCCAGAGAGTCCGGTGCAGTTCCGGGCTTGGGGAGCGATTACCCAAGATTTAGCAGGCCAGCACCTCGTTGAGCTATCGGAGCTACAGGCTGCGGGCGTTGTGGGCTTCAGCGATGGCGCACCCCTCACCCACCCGGTCCTCGTGCGACGGCTGCTGGAATATCTGTCGCCTTCGCAGGTTCCCATTGCCCTATGGCCGGTTCAGCCTGCCCTTGCCAATCAAGGCGTCATTCGTGAAGGTATTCAGGCACTGCGGTTAGGACTGCCGGAGAATCCTACGGTGTCGGAAACGGCAGCTCTGGCAGAACTCTTAGAGATCGTGGTGATGGTGCCAACGCCAGTCCACATCATGCGGGTCTCAACGGCTCGGAGCGTTGCCCTGATTGCCGCAGCGAAGGCGGCGGGCCTGCCGATCACCGCTAGCGCCACCTGGATGCATTTGCTTTGGAACAGCAAGGATCTGGCGTCCTACGATACAGGTCTGCGTCTTGATCCACCGGTGGGTAATCCTGAGGATCAAGAGGCGCTGATTCAGGGGCTTCAGGACGGGATTTTAGATGCGATCGCAACCGATCACCATTCCTACACCTTTGAGGAAAAAACCGTCTCTTTTGGTCAGGCACCCCCAGGAGCAATTGGTTTAGAGCTGGTCCTGCCGATGCTCTGGCAGCGACTTGTGGCGACCGGACGCTGGAGCGCTCTTGATCTGTGGCGCGTCCTGAGTCAGCAGCCTGCTCAATGTCTCGCTCAATCTCCGCCCACTCTAGAGATTAACCAGCCCGCAGAGATGGTGCTTTTTGACCCTCAACAGAACTGGACTGTAGATGTCCAAACCCTCCACACTTTGGGCGAAAACACGCCTCTTTTGAATCAATCTATTCAGGGCAAAGTTCTGGCAACATGGTGTCCGACACTTTGTCAGATAAGTTAGAGTATCAGCATCAAGCGCGACCTGAGTTCATGCCCGAAGAGTGGCAAAGGAGCCAGAAGATGTGTATCTGCGTCAACTGTCACTACGTCGATAACTGCCTCACCTACCATGCCGTAGAAGGCCAGCATCAACAGCCGCATTTAACTGAAACGCCGACCTTTGAACCCACAGAACCCACCATTAACGTCAACATTCGCAGCCATAGCGATGAAATTGAAATGGAATGGGATGTGGTGGGCTGTGCCAGTTTCACCGCAGACAGCGGTAAGTGGTCCCGTCTGCGCCCTGGAGAACTCATTCCCACCTAGTCCGGCTGATTGGCAAATGCTTTACACGGCCTTCACCCCCAGCCCCTCTTCCAATACTGGTAGAGGGGAGCAAGATCCTTCTGTTATCTTTCTTTCTCCTTATTGATAGAGGAGAGCTAGAGGAGTGAAGGTTCAAGCAGAGATGTGGAATTTAATCAGAGATCTCAAAGTTAATGGGATATACCTACTGACCGCAGCCGTCATGCTGGTCGGAGCGCCGGAAGCATTAGCGCAGACATCACCCCAGGCAGAGCGCTGGGGACCGCGCATTGTCTACGAACCGACTAACAACGTGGAGGTGATTTCGGATCTTGTCTATGCTCAACACGAGCAGGGGCGCACGCTGAAACTTGACCTTTACCTACCCCGAGATCGGTCTACAGAAACCATCCCCGGCATCATTGCGATTCGCGGTGGCGGATGGCATCAAGGTGATAAAGAAGGTTTTGCTCCGATTGCCTCTCGGCTGGCAGAAGACGGCTTTGCTGTCGCCAGCATAGAATACAGAACATCCCAAGAGGCGCCCTTCCCGGCTGCCGTTCACGATGTCAAAGCGGCAGTACGATGGATGCGCGCCAACGCTAAGCAGTATGGAATTGACGACACGGCTTTGGGTGCAATTGGGGGTTCGGCAGGCGCGCACTTGGCGATCCTACTGGCAACAAGCTCCGGCATTCCTGAACTTGAGGGAGCCGATCCAAGCTTAGAGATATCGAGTCAAATTCAAGCTGCCGTCGGCATGGCAACCCCCAGCGCATTGACTGATTTTACTGAACGGCCTGTGGTGCAAAAATTCCTGGCGGTTTCTCCTGCGCAGGATCCAAAGTCGTGGATCTTGGCCTCACCTATCTCCCACGTGGATCAGACCGATCCGCCCCTGTTGCTGTTGCACAGTGACTCGGACGATATTGTCCCCTATCAACAGTCGGTCAAACTCGCTCAGCGATACGAAGGGGCTGGGATCTTCTCTGAAGTGGTCAAAATCCCCAGAGCGCCCCATGCTTTCTGGCATTTCCCAACCTGGTTTGATGAGGTAATGGCGCGGACAATCACCTTCTTTGACGCAGAGCTGCGGTCCCCTCGCCGTTCAGCAACAGAGCCGGAGATACCGAGCGATTTTTAGATGTCAGCTGCTGTATTGATGCTTCTGCTCCCTAGATAGAAAGGTATGAGCATAGAAAACTCTATCTTTGAGGAATTTAGGAGCCCAGCAGATTCTTCCAGATTTTTTTAGCTGCCTTTTGAGGAGGATGTCTGACTTGACCGATAATGGAGCAGAAATTAATTTTTCTCTTTACTAGGTCAGTATTCTGGCGATAGCTTCCTAATGCAGTGGTTTTTGATTTTCTATATCAGCGTCAATTTCCTCGCTGCAGTTGTTTGTACGGCTGTTGCTTTTCTTGTACCGCAGAAAACTGCTCAGGTTGATTGGGGCTTTCGACTCTTTGCGCTGATGACGGCGCTGTGGTGTGCAACATCTGGACTCTTTTTCCTTAACGAGACTACGGGCGATTTTTGGGTTTGGACCGGGATTCAGACACTGCCCTATGTGACTGTTCCTGTTTTGTGGCTTTACTTTATTCTCCAGCTCACAGGCAATCGCCTCCCTTCTCCCGTCGTGTTGCTCTTGGTTCCAATAGCAACGCTGATCGTTTACTGGAATCCTGATTGGTCCTCTTTAATGTGGACGGTTGCTCAGACAGACTGGCGATATGGAGTTTCCATTGCCCAATATGAGCGGGGGCCTTGGTTCACTTTTGTGCATACGCCCTACAGTTATGCACTTATTTCCGTTGGGCACGCCTATCTTTTTAGCGCCATCTGGCAAAGCCGCAGGAAGCAGAGGCGGTCTTTGATTTTGCTGCTGTGTTGCGGTTTGATTCCGCTTCTTTTGAATTTTCTAACGCTGTCGCCGCTCTATGACTCTTCAAGGTTTTTTGATCTAACGCCGATTGGGTTAGCGATCAGCACGGTGCTATTTTGCTGGGGCCTATCCCAGTACCAAATCTTGCAGCGCTCTCCGTTGGCCTACCAACAGATTTTTACCAGTTTGAAAGCTTCAATCTTAGTCCTAGATCTTGATTATCGATTAATTGAGTTTAATGCTGCGGCTGAGGCCCTACTCGGATGCACCAAAAATACGATTGGAGTATCGGCACAGGAACTGGTGACCTGCTTACAAGGCTCTGACTGGAGTGCGTTACGAACTCAAGGAAAAACAGAGGTAAAGTCGTCTCAGCAATACTTTCAGATTGAGCAGTTCCCGATTCTACGACAAGAAAGGCTGTTAGGGTACATCCTCAATATTTCAGATATTACCCAATCTCGACAGCTACAAGAGCAGCTTTTAGAGGGGGCACTGCTCTACGATTCGCTCACGGGGCTGCCGAATCGGACGCTGTTCTATGATCGTCTGAGGCAGGCGCTTAAACGTTGCGATCGCAACCCCACCCAATCTATTGCCATTGCCTTTGTTGATGTTGACCGCTTCAAAGTCATCAATGATTCCCTCGGACACCTGGCTGGAGACCAAGTGCTGATTGAAGTTGCCAAGCGACTACAGAGCTGCTTGCGTAGCGAAGATACCGTTGCTCGGTTTGGCGGCGATGAATTTGCGATTTTAGCTGCCAACGCCCATCCACAAGATATTGAAGCGTTTTGCAAAAGACTGCAGAGAGAAATTCAAGAGCCAATTACTTTAGAAACCCATGTTGTCAATACCAGTGCCAGCATAGGCATTGTGCTCAGAGCCTCGCAGCGTTCTCCTGAAAAACTCATTCAGGATGCGGATATCGCCATGTATCAGGCCAAATCAAAGGGAAAAGGCCTGTTTGCTGTATTTGAACAATCCATTGCCAACGCGACCCTTCAGCGAATGGAGCTAGAGGTCTCTCTGAGGCAGGCTTTAGAGCGGCAGGAGTTCTTTTTGGTTTTCCAGCCGATTGTGGCCATCAGCAGTGGAGAGATTCGAGGGTTTGAAGCACTGCTCCGCTGGCAGCATCCGACCCATGGCCTCATCTCACCCACGGTTTTCATCCCGATTGCCGAAGAAATGGGCATCATCTCTGTCCTCGATCGCTGGGTCTTGAAGAACGCCTGTCAGCAGCTTCATCAGTGGCGAGTCCAACATCCCGAACTCGACCTTACCATGAGCGTTAACCTGTCCACTGCTAACTTCATTTTTGCCAATCTCGTTGAGACCGTCACGGAAACCTTAGATAGGACGCAGGTGGCGGGCAAAAATCTGAAGCTTGAGATTACCGAAAGCATCTTAATGAAGGATCCAGAGGCAACTGCCAGGGTGCTGAAGCAGCTCAAAGACTGCGGCGTTGAAATTCTATTAGATGACTTCGGCACCGGCCATTCTTCGTTAAGTTATTTGCATCGTCTACCGTTAGAGGGGCTAAAAATAGATAAATCCTTCGTGCATGAAGCGCAATACAGCCCCCAGAGTATGGAAATTATCAAAACGATCGTTTCGCTGGCCCAAGGTCTCAAGCTCAAGCTAATCGCAGAAGGGATTGAGACCGATGCTCAGCGCAGACTGCTGTTGGGCCTTGGCTGTGATCTGGGTCAAGGCTACCTATGGTGGAAGCCTATGACAAGCCGCAAGGCGAGCAACGCTCTCCAGCATCGGGGTATCGCTCAGCAGCCCAGGGTAAGCGAATTCTCTAAGCGTCTGTAGCTAAAGCTGAGGTGTGAGGCGGGCTGCCGGTACCGATTAATGGGGTGAGGATTGCTCATGAAGGCCCTTGGGCAGGTACCATTGAAAACACTGTCCTGTTGGTAGTTATTCATGTCTGATGCACAACTCCGGCTAACGTTGACGGAGGGATCGGTCACTTTCAGCTTCGATCCTAAAGCCGCCCAAGATCTGAAAGCCGCCATTGCTGAGCTGATGAAAGCCCTGAAGGCGTCAGCGGCAGCGACACCGGCGAGTGGTGGTAAGATCACGCCGCAAAAACCAATGGAGTACCAGTACACGGGAGAAATCTTCCTAGAGTGTTTCTGTAACCCCAACATCTATCCCAGTCCCTTTGCCGCTAAGGTCCTGGCTACGATTCGAGATGACAAAATTCGCTTAACGAGTGAAGTGGAGCTAACGCGCTTGATTGAAGATTTAAATGTCTATCTCGATCAGCACGGTTAGCTCTCAAGCGCCCCTTGAGAGAGCCGCAGCGACAAAAAAAGCTAGTCGAAGGCCATCGCAATCCCCTAAGCTACTTAGAGGGAATCTATTCCCCGCAGTTTTAAACCTGGAGGTCTCTCAATGGCTGGTGTATTTGCCTACGTCTTATTTCTTAGTATCTTTATCGGTAACGCAGTGGGGCTGTTTTACATCCTCAAAGCAGTGAAGCTTATCTAAATGAGACTGGGGTGCCCCCACCCCAATTTTGGCTTCTTAAAGAGACGGCTGAACGGGCGCAAACCTCCTAGAATAGGGACAAGGTTCGTTGCACAAAGGCTAGTCTGAATGGTTACTAAAGCTCCTGTGAAGACAGAGTATGAAGCGGTTATTGGTCTAGAGACCCACTGTCAGCTCAGTACAGCTACAAAAATTTTCTGCAAGTGTTCCACTACCTTTGGCGCAGACCCCAATCACAACGTTTGCCCCGTTTGCATGGGGATGCCGGGTGTGCTGCCGGTCTTAAACGAGACGGTTTTAGAATACGCCGTCAAGGCGGGCCTTGCCCTCAACTGCAAGATCGCAGACTACAGCAAGTTTGACCGCAAGCAATATTTCTACCCGGATCTGCCCAAGAATTACCAAGTTTCGCAGTTCGATCTGCCGATTGCTGAGCACGGCTGGTTAGAGATCGAGATGCTTTCTGAAGCGGGTGAGGTGACGCGCAAGAAGATTGGCGTTACCCGTTTGCATATGGAAGAAGACGCGGGCAAGCTGGTCCACGGTGGCAGCGAGCGCCTCTCGGGTTCGACGCATTCACTGGTGGACTTCAATCGTACAGGTGTGCCGCTGGTTGAGATTGTGTCCGAGCCTGATATGCGATCCGGCCAAGAGGCGGCGGAGTATGCACAGGAGATCCGTCGAATTGTCCGCTATTTGGGCGTTAGCGACGGCAATATGCAGGAAGGTTCCCTGCGCTGTGACGTTAATATTTCGGTGCGTCCGGTGGGCCAAGAGAAGTTTGGCACCAAGATCGAGATCAAAAACATGAACTCATTCAGCGCCATTCACCGGGCCATTGACTACGAGATTGAACGCCAGATTAATGAATTGGAGTCGGGCGGTCAGCTTTATCAAGAAACGCGCCTCTGGGAAGAGGGCAAGCAGCGCACCGTGAGTATGCGCTTGAAAGAAGGGGCCAGCGACTATCGCTACTTCCCGGAACCTGATTTGACGCCGATTGAGGTGGCTGCTAAACGGCTTAAAGAGTGGCAAGGAGAACTGCCGGAGCTGCCTGCGGCGAAGCGCCATCGCTATGAGACGGAGTTAGGTTTGTCGCCCTACGATACCCGTGTGCTCACCGATGATCACGGAATTACTCGGTTTTTTGAAGATGCGATCGCAACCCCCACCCCGGCTAAACAGGCCGCCAACTGGCTCATGGGAGACATCACCGGCTACCTCAACAACGGCAACCTCAAAATTGACGACATTGCCCTCAAGCCAAAGCATCTAGCGGAGCTGATCGGCTTAATCGAAGACCAAACCATCAGCGGCAAAATTGCTAAAGAGATCCTGCCGGAACTGCTGACGGAAGGAGGCTCCCCAAAAGTGCTGGTGGAGAAAAAGGGTTTAACCCAAATCACCGACACTGCAGCGCTAGAGGAGCTGATTGATTCAGTGCTTGCCGATAACCCCAACGAGCTAGAGCAGTACCGTAACGGCAAGACAAAGCTGCAGGGGTTCTTTATGGGGCAGGTGATGAAGCGCACCAGCGGTCGAGCTGATCCCAAGGCCACGAATCAAATGCTGAGCAAGAAGCTCAAGGGCTAGCGCTTACTCAAAAACTGACCCGCCATCCTCATCGCGTCAGAGACATCGACGTCACCATCGCCATTGCTATCTAAAAAGCTATTCAAAACAGGATTGCCGCCCTGTCGTGGATCTTTGCTTTGGCTACCGCTATTGAGCAGATTCAAGACTAAGGGCACTAGCATTGGCAACATTCCCGCAATGGCCTTCGAATCTAGCCCCGTTCTCTGAGAAATTTCCTGTACCATCTGCTGCTGCTGTCCTTCAGAGAACAGTGTGTTTACGGCCTCAGGGTTGGTCCCTGTCCCGCTGTACTGATCGACAAGTGCTTGCGCCTGCCCACCCGATGGCTGCGACTTTAATGCCGAGCGCACATGTTTACCGACAACACCTACAGCCGTTTGGGTTGACTCAGGATTTGCTCCTTGAGCGTTGCTCAAACTCTGAACTGTGTTGAGAATTCCGCCAAGTTGTCCAGTACTGGCCTGCAGGTTGGGGTTATCAATGGCGCTTACAATTTGATCGAAAAGTCCCATCTTTCGTTGCTCTCCGTGAGGTGTGAATGGATGGTCGGCCCGCTGACATTCCGGCCACTGAAACCAATCCTAGAGGGATGCTACCAGAGACTCATGCCTCTTCTCAATGAGACCTGAGATAGATAAAGGGGGCTGCAGTGCCTTAAAATTCAAGCATTGCCGTGCTCTATCCCTGTCCTGAAGCTATGGGGCACCTCACTCAAATTTGTTGACCATTTGTAAGCTTTAAGGAGACTTCATGAGTAACCGTCCAATCATTCTCGGGATTGTAGGGGATAGCGCCGCCGGTAAAACTACCCTCACCCGAGGTATTGCTAAAATTCTCGGCGAAGAAGACGTCACGGTTATTTGCACCGATGACTATCATCGCTACGATCGCAAGCAGCGAGCAGAGATGAAGATCTCTGCGTTAGCGCCAGAGTGCAATTACGTCGATATTATGGAGCAGCACTTCCGGCTCCTGCGGGATGGGCAGCCGATTCTGAAGCCCATTTACAACCACTCCACGGGTGGGTTCGATGCGCCCGAATATATTGAACCTCGGAAATACGTCATTCTGGAAGGGCTGTTGGGTTACTCCACCCGTGCGGCTCGGGATAGCTTTGATGTGAAGGCCTACCTTGCACCGCCAGAGTCATTGCGAGCATCCTGGAAAATTAAACGAGATACAGGAAAACGAGGCTACACCGAAGAACAGGTTCGTGAACAGCTGAAGATGCGCGAATTTGATTCAGAAGCCTATATTCGTCCCCAGCGCCAGTGGTCTGACATGATCGTCTCCTTTTACCCTCCTGAAGAAGGTTCGGGACAGAATGATCTGTTACTCAATGTCAGATTGACCCTGAGACCGACCATTCCCCATCCCAATCTGACAGAAATTCTCAATCCTGAGGGGAGTCATCTGGGGGAAGCGATTCGCTTAGACCTTGAGCGAGATATGGGTAAGCCTGTCGATGTACTAGAAATCGACGGTCATGCCACTAAGGAACAGGTCGTCGAGCTGGAGCACATCCTCTGCAACGAAGTTCCCTACCTCGGACAGTTCTGTAGCCTTCAGGGTAACGAAGACATCGGTAAGCTGGTCGGCACGACGGGGGAAACGCTACAGAGCTATCCCCTAGCTCTAACGCAGCTAATGCTGACTTACCACATGCTAAAGGCGGCTGAGCAAGGCGGCTGAGCAGGAGGTTTAAAAGTGCTGGTTCGAGAGGCTATCCCCCAAGAGGATCATCTGCTGGCTCTACATTTCTACCAGCTTTGGCGTGACAATCAGGTGCCAGAACAAGGCCTGATTGATGATTGGTTAACCGTTACGGTTGAGTTCATCGCCAATGCCCGCAAGACTCTAAACTACCGAGCTTTTGTGGTTGAGGTCGAAGGGCGAGTGGTAGGGTCTGTCGGTTGCCAACTCTTCGATGGCCTGTACCCGTTGATTCTTGCAGAAACACAGCGTAAATACGGCTATATTTGGGGCGTGTATGTGGAGCCGGACTATCGGGGGCAGGGGATTGGGACGCGGCTGACTGAGATGGCGGTGGAATATTTGCGATCGCAACACTGCACCCGGGCTATTCTCCATGCTTCTCCCTCTGGCCAGCCTGTTTATGAGCATCTGGGTTTCATCCCATCGAACGAAATGCGCTTAGATCTGTGCGAACAGTCAAAAAAAACTCAGCCATGAGGCTGAGATAGTAGGAGTTAATCGCAGGCAAAATTGTGAGGTATAAGCTGAATCTTTGATGGATTGCATAACTCTCAAAGAGAAGAGCTAACGGCTAGATGTTATTGTCCGAGCTTTCTCTCGTGGTTCTGCTCCACCGTCTGAATCCGATCATTGCTAACGCATCCCTGAGTTATTCCCTGACCCTGCGATTGCGCATCAACGTCTAATGACTGCATCCGAGCTTGATAAAAAGGGAATCGAGACATTAGCTTTAAGAAGCGCCCACCCTTCGGGAAGAGCTGCTCTGTTGCCTTTGCTGCAGCCTTGGGCCGCATAGGTATATTTTCAGTTCTTAATGCAGATACCTTCTGATGGTCGGAAGCACTCGGCAAAAGATCCTTCGTCACTTGACCATTTAAGTTCTCGGGAAAGAACGTCATTCCGCAGATAGAGATGGGTACGTTGGTCATTGGATTTAGCCCCGCAGCTTGCTGCAACAGATGATGCGAACAACATAGCGAATCTATCAACGCACATCCGTATAAACTGCAACTTTAAGAAAAAGAGCGGGTGGGGGGAATCGAACCCCCATCATTAGCTTGGAAGGCTAAGGTTTTACCACTAAACTACACCCGCAGGTTTAGGCAGATCTTAAACTAGCACAAATCCTGTCCGATCAGGCATCAAAACAATTAGAGATTGAAGAAAGGCGGGACAAGACAAAAGCGGCAGAAGCTGATTCAATCGGGAGAATGGTGCTATCCCCTCGTTCCCCATCTCTATGATTGACCTTTGCTTATCTGTCAGCAAAATGCGGCAGCGCTGGCTGATGATGTTTATCGTTGCCTTACTGATTGTCGTACTACCCAACTGCGGACGCAGCCCGCAGGCTCGTCCTGACGGCACGCTTGTCTTTGCGTCAGTCGGTCAACCCGTGAGTTTAGAGCCTGGAAACATCACAGACGGTAACTCTATTTATGTGCAGCAACAAATCTATGACCGCTTGGTTCATGTAGAGTCGGGCAAAACAGATTTGGTACCGGGTCTTGCCACTGAATGGAACGCCTCAGAGGATGGCCTCATATGGACCTTTAAGCTGCGATCTGGGGTCAAATTTCATGACAACACGCCCTTCAATGCTGAAGCCGTTAAGGTTAATGTCGAACGCTGGTGGGATCCTGGAAATGCCCTAGGGTTTCGTGATGCGGGCAAGACCTTTGAGATCTGGACGAATCTGTTTGGCGGCTTCAAGGGAGATGAGGCGTCCTTGCTGCAGGGGGTGAGCGTGGTTGATGATCTGACGGTGGAATTTATCATCAAGCAGCCCTTTGCGGGGTTCCCGGCCGCGCTGTCGTCTGGATACTTTGGTATGGCCAGTCCTGCCGCAGTTGCCAAAGCTGGCGCTGACTATGGGCTGATCGGCTCGATGGCCGTGGGGACCGGACCCTTTGTCTTTCAAGAGTGGGTGACGGGCGATCGCATCTTGCTCCAGAGAAATTCCCAGTACTGGCAGCCGAACTTACCAAAAATAGAGCAGCTCGTGATTCGCTTTATCGATGAACCGGCCAGCCGCCTCGCTGAACTCAGGGCCGGAACCGTTGATTTTACCGTTGACCTATCCCCCGACCAGCGGGCAGAGGTTGAAGCCGATCCTGCTTTAGACGTGATTCTGCGTCCCTCTTTTAACGTGGGTTATCTCGCCTTAAACCCTAGCTATTCACCCCTCGCCAAGCTGCAAGTCCGCCAGGCTATTGCCCACGCCATCGACCGCGAGGCTATCGTTCAAGCCTTCTGGAAAGATCTGGCAACCACAGATGAACACTTTACGCCGCCATCCCTAGCAGAGTTTCAGGCTCAAACCCTGGCAACCTATGACTATGATCCCGCTCAAGCCAAGCAGCTCCTAGCTGAGGCAGGATATCCCGATGGGTTTGATCTAGAGCTGTGGTACATGCCCGTCTCCCGTCCCTACTACCCCACACCCAAGCCGATCTCTGAAGCCTTTGCCTCTGACTTGGGCAAAGTTGGCATCAGCGTGAGTCTTAAAACAAAGGACTGGTCTGCCTATCTGACCGATCGCAACCGTCAACCGGGCTTCCAAGCCTTCATGATGGGCTGGACAGGGGACTATAGCGATCCAGATAACTTTTACTACCCTCACTTTGGTCCCGGAGCCACAACGGATTTAGGTCTGTGGCAGAATGACCAGGTCTTAGATCTGCTAGATCAAGGTCGTCGGGCCATAGAACCTGCCGAACGAGTCCAAATTTATCAACAAGTTGATCAGATTCTGTCCCAAGAACTGGTGAGAATTCCCATCGTGCATTCCCAGCCGCTATTGGCTAAACGTTCAACGGTCACGGGCTGGTCTCCCAGTCCCCTGGGTATTGAATCCCTGGAGCAGGTGTCTGAGAGTGATTCAGTAGAACGCTAATGCAGCGCTATCTCATTCAAAGACTCTTAAGCCTATGCGCCGTCCTGTTTGGGATCACGCTGCTGGTTTTTCTTTTTTTGCATTACCTGCCGGGAGGACCGGCTCAGGCCATCTTAGGGGAGCGTGCTTCTCCAGAGCAGGTGGCAGCGCTTCAGGTTCAGCTTGGACTCGATCAGCCGCTACCGCAGCAGTATCTGGCGCTGCTGCGCCGGCTCGCACGGTTTGATTTTGGCCGCAGCATCATTTCAGGGGTTCCGGTGCGGCAGGAAATTTTTGCCCGCTGGCCCGCGACCTTTGAGCTTGCCGCTGCCGCCCTTCTGATTGCCCTCTTGCTCGGCATCCCGGCAGGAATTTTGGCGGCTGTTCGTCAGCATCGCTGGCTAGACAAGCTGACTTTGGGGGCTTCACTGCTCGGGGTCTCTATGCCAGTTTATTGGCTCGGTTTATTGCTCAAGTATTTGTTCTCGGTTAACTTAGGCTGGCTGCCCCCGAGTGGTCGCCTAGGGATTGGCATTGGGCACTCGCTGACGGGATTCTACCTGTTGGATGCAATCGTGCAGCTAGATGGAGAGATGTTGCTCAGTGCCCTAGTCCATCTGCTGCTGCCTGCTTTAACGCTCAGCTCTATTCCATTGGCAATTGTGGCTCGGATTACGCGCAGTGCAATGCTCGGCACGCTGTCTCAGGATTTTATGCGGACAGCTAGGGCTAAGGGTGTGCCGGAGGCTGGCGTCGTTTTGACCCACGGCCTTAAGAATGCACTGCTACCGGTGATGACAATTGTGGGGCTACAGTTCGGTACGCTGCTGGGTGGCGCAATCTTGACGGAAACAATCTTCGCCTGGCCGGGTTTGGGGCTGTGGATTTATGAGGGGATTTTGGATCGTGACTATCCCATTGTTTTAGGCGGGGTGATTTTTGTGGCGGTTACCTACACTGTTATCAATTTGCTGGTTGATCTGTCCTACGCATTTCTAGATCCAAGAATTCAGTATAAGTAGTCTGTTTGTAAGGTTCAATCAACGCCGGTCGCGGCGGATCCAGCTCAAGATGTCAATGTCTCCCTTCATCTGCTCTAGCTCTCTGCGGTTTTGCTCTGCAACTTTTGCATACCATTGGCAGTGCTGTTGATGCTCTTGTCGCCGCTGCACTTCCCAGGTGAAGGTGTAGGTGAGCTGGTGGTTTTCAATGGTCTGCGCGACGGGCTGCAGACTGGGAATAAACCCAACGAATTCTTGAGGAATCACGCTTTAGATCTTTCGGTCACGATAGGGGTGGCCTCTGTATTTTACTGGGCATCTTCATGGTGCGGCCCGATAACCAGTATTTGCTAGTGTAATCTTTGGTTTGTGTCTTGAAAGAGGGACGTTGAGCTGATCTCGCAGTGGTCTTGCAACAGTCATCATCGCTGCAATCGTTATCGAAATATAAAGAACCTAATCTCGGTCGGAATACCGTACGTTCACAATGAACGGGGTATGTCATGATCAAAGCAGAAGCAAATGGCCCAACTAGATACAGTTAGGCTGTCAATAATAAGCTTCGGCACTGCAGGTCAAGCATTGACTGTTGCGGGTCGGCAAAATTTCATCACAGGAGTTCTATACACGATGTCTTTGCAACTGGGCGATACGGTCCCTGATTTTACTCAAGATTCTACGGCTGGCACGATTAACTTCCATGAGTGGGCCGGTGATAGCTGGGTGGTGCTTTTTTCCCATCCCGCTGACTACACGCCTGTCTGCACCACAGAGCTGGGTGAAGTTGCTAAGCTACGCTCTGAGTTTGACAAGCGCAATGTGAAAACAATTGCCCTCAGCGTTGATGATGGTTCCTCTCACCAAGGCTGGATTGGTGATATCAACGAAACTCAATGCACGACGGTTGACTATCCTATCTTGGCGGATGCCGATAAGAAGGTCTCAGATCTTTACGGCATGATTCACCCTAATGCCAATGCGAAGGTTACCGTTCGCACTGTGTTTATTATTGATCCGGCGAAGAAGCTACGCACTTCTTTTACCTATCCTCCCAGCACAGGTCGGAACTTTTTAGAAATTCTGCGGGTGATTGATTCACTGCAGCTCACGGATGGCTACAGCGTTGCAACGCCTGTGAATTGGAAGGATGGCGAAGATGTTGTGGTTGCTCCAACGATTCCAACCGAAGAAGCCAAAGAGCGCTTTCCGAAGGGTGTGACGGAGATTAAGCCCTATCTGCGGATGACGCCTCAGCCTAATAAATAAAGGACTTAATTTTAGGTCGATAGCCCGCTGGTCAGCAGCGGGCTTTTTATTGGGAAAAGATTCTGACTGAAGGTCAATTGGCTTCGCTTTCGGTGATTAGGGGAGAAGCGAATGGCAGCGGGGATCGCAGCATTAGATAGGCGATCGCACCCAGCAAGGGCACGACTGAAATCACCCACCAGCGCGAATCCATGTGGCGGCGAGCAAGGTCATCGCCTATGAGGGTGGGGAATAGCAGGCTCAGCATGCAGAAGTCGAGACTCATAACATGTATAAATCGGTTGATCTGGCATTGTTGTATAAAATCGCTCCAGTCTCCTTGTATAAAACCGTATACAAGAAGCGAGATCGCACCCCCTGATAATGCGATCGCTAACCATCGAGAATCCCAAAACTTCAGTAATCGATCCGGGTTACCTGAAAGTTCTGGTGCAGGCTCTCTCAAGGCCAAATACGGCAAGAGTGCAAAAGCCCCAAGCCCAAAAGAGGCTGCCGCAAAGGGCCATGCTGGAATCTTTTGGCTACAGCCATCGGCAAAAAGGATGCTGCCGTAGATCATGGGCCAAATTCCCATGAGATTGAAGAGAGCAATAATGAGGGGGTTAATCCCTGCCCATTGGCCTGTAGAGAGCTGCTGAATGAGAGGTAGAGTATTGCCCTGATCAGCAGGCGCGAAGAAAAAGGCATAGCCCACAAAGGCGACCCAGAGCAAGGTAAAGCTAATTTTGCGAATCATAGAAAGCGAGCAGCATCGAGTTATTTATTAGAATCAATAGCCTGTACGAGTTTAGTGAGAGCTATTTGGAGCACCGCAGAGAAATCAGGATGAGCTGCTATTTCTGCTGGATCCAGCTTTGTTCCCATTAGAGGAATCGTAATCGATGCTTCCTCTACAATCTTAGCCATCATCACCGTCAAGGTTTCATGTAGTGAAGCTAGAGCATGAGTTGCCCTAGGTGAAGCGTTCAAAAGCGCCACCGGCTTACCCACCAGTTCGCCGCTTCCTACAACCCAATCCAAAGCATTTTTCAGCACTCCGGGTACCCCGTGCGCGTACTCCGGGCTAGAGATGATCAGACCATCTGCTTGCTGAAGCTGGTTACAATAATCGGCCACCGCCGCACATTCCGCATCTTCTAGCTCTGGATTGAAATGAGGAAGCTGATTGAGGCCAGCATAAATATCAACCACAACATCCTCCGGTGTCAAAAGCCTAACCGCCCGCAGCAGCGTCGTATTGCTAGACGTCTGACGGAGACTGCCTGAAATAGCTAAAAGTTTAATCCGAGATTGAGAAGCTGCTTGCATTGCTCTAATCTAAGTCCCTATCAGCCATGATCACAAAAAACCTTGCGAATTATCTCCCAAAGCATTGGGAAGCAACATCATGGGCATTATGAAGGCATAGATTTAGAGCCATAGTCTGCGGAGCATCAGTACCGCGCTAAGTTCTACTCAATACACTTAATGTTGTGGTTATTACACCTGAGCTAAAGGAAAAGTCATGAGTCAGACACGTTACCCATCCCCGCGCGGTTCCATTATTCTGACGACCCTCGAAGGCGTCCCCGGTCAGACGATTACGAAGCATTTTGGGCTTGTTCAGGGCAGCACCATTCGAGCCAAGCATATTGGGCGTGATATCGCCGCTGGCTTCAAAAACCTTGTGGGTGGTGAACTGCATGGCTATACCGAACTGCTCCAAGAAGCTCGCCAAGAAGCTACAGATCGGATGCTGCAGCAGGCCGCGCAAATGGGGGCAAATGCTGTCGTGAACGTTCGCTTTGCGACTTCCTCTGTGGCCCAAGGCGCGGCTGAGCTATTTGCCTACGGCACTGCAGTTAGGGTGGACTAACGATGGAACTTTTTGTTTTTCTCGGTTTGTTGGCCCTGGGCTACCTAGCAGGCAATGCTGTTGAGCAAAAGCACTACGCCAGCATTAAAGAGCGGGAGCGTCGAACCGTAAGCGTACCGGTCTACAACATGGGGGCAAAACAGCCTCTACCTGAGGCCGAGGGGGCGCAGCTTTTTGTCGGCAGTGTTGTGATCTCGTCAGATTACTTTAAGGCCTTCTTGGCGAGTTTGAGTAAGTTGGTTGGTGGTCAGATTTTTGCCTACGAGAGTCTTTTAGATCGAGGGCGGCGTGAAGCGCTGCTGCGAATGAAAGAAGATGCAATTCGGTGGGGTGCTAAAAAGGTCATCAATGTCCGCTTAGAAACTGCCACAATTGGCTCTCGCAGCGGTGATTCAGGCATTCTATCAATCGAAATTGTTGCCTATGGTACTGGGCTACGCTGATGGGTAGCGCAAAGCCTTGCCGTTTATAGCAGCAGTAGGTCATAGTCATCGCTTATTGCTATGAGCGCTACTTGTTCGCTAAGTCCGGTGATTGGGGCTTTACTCCGATAATGGAGGAACGCTGCGGTTTTGAAGATAAACAGACTTAGCTTTTCAATTAAGGCGATCCATTGTCCAGGTGGTGTAGGTGCCGATGGGTGACCACAACAGATATGGCAAGAGTAAAAGGGCTGCCCAACCCGAAATTTGCAGCACAAGCAGAGTCAAAATTAATCCCATAACAAAACCTACACCCCCCACATACGTGCCTACTCGAAGGTTCTGAAACCAGAGGGTCGCAGGCGTATAGGCGACCGTCGCCACTTCTAGCAGTAGGTAAAAAGCCATGAGCAGCCAAGAATGTCCACTGCCTGGATTCTGCTCCCAAGTGATGTAGGCTGACCAGCCCCCGCAGATGAAAATAACGATCCAGATCAAGGGAATCAGTTTCTCAAATGTAAGCCAGGACGGACGCTGCTGGCGATTGAACCATTTGACGTCTTTCGGTCTGAAGATATTAGCTGCCAAGGCCACCACTAAGGTGACTACAGCAATAACCATCCAGGACTTCAGCATAGGTGTTATGGAGGTGTGATAAAGGTTTCAAGAGATATGGACCCTGTTCTAGTGAATACACGTCTCTGTGAGCTAATCCTAATACGCATACGGGAAGCAAGGGATGGCACTATTGATATACTTTCTACGCTTCCTAAAAGTATCTCCTGCCCCTTGTTGTGTTATCTATGCAGACCTTGGATAGTCCCTGATGCGTTGATCTACACGCCTGGATTGACGCCAAGCTATGGCCTTACTTTAATTATTGAAAATTCCAGTATAGGTAAAGAGCATCTACAGACAGCAGATGCTCTGGGAATCGTATTGAGCAATGTGAGGCTCGAAAGCCACACACTAAGAACTATCGGGGTGGCTGTAGGAGAATACGCCGATATGAATAATCATTCATGTCTATTTCAACTTTCGATCGCTGCTCTCTGTGGTCTCAGTCTCACAACTCGAAGATTTGTGTTTGCAGGTAATACACCCATAGATCCCCCCACTAGCCATCTTTATGACTGAATTGAGGAGATCATAACGCTATCGCTGGCTCCAGCATTTCTGCTTGTTCCACCTGTGTGGGAGACTGCTGCCAAGCGGTCTCCCAAGGCTCTCCGCCGCCGACTTCCAGGCCGCAAAGGTTGCTGTGGGCATCAATCACGACGGTCGAACCTTGCTGATGACGTGAGGTGAGTCGCAGATGAAGCTGGCCGTGCATGGTATCGCGGCAAACGTAAATGAGGCCGTTTTGGGTAGGGGCGCGCAGTGGGGTACCTTTGCGATCGCATCTTCCCACCAGCTCCACCGTATACTGGTCATTGTGCGCTTCCATCTGCCAATACCCCCAGGGGGCGACCTGCCAAGAGATTTCAGAATTCCAGGGAGCAAACTCATAGAACTTACCCTGATGATGAATACCGATCATGCCCACCGACTCCATCCACCAGAGGACGCCGCGCTGACCGGCTGCTGCCGTGAGTGCTAGATCGGGCTGATTCTCGAAACAGTTACAGTTGAGCCAAAACCACTTCTGCGGAAAAGCACCCCCCCAGTTTTTCTCGGTGTAGGCCGGTGCATTCTCGAAGGTGTAGCGTTGCCCCTTCCAATCCACCCAGCCGGTCGAGAGTCCGTGGGCCATCATCACCTGCCAGCCCGGTTCAAATACAGGCAAGAATGAGAGTAAGCCTGCCGTCGACTTTTGGGGACGACCGACATCTCCCCAGCCATAGACGGGCTGGGTTTCGTAATACCACTGGGCCACTTCGCCCGTGCTGGGATCGGTGAGCCGACCTTGGTGCTGGGTGGCTGTACCCTGATAGCCCTCTTTGATGTAATTCTTGAAAAATTCGGCAGAGATCAGGTCAGGGCGCTGTGTGAGGGAAGATTTACCCCAGTGGCCGAGGCCCAGCGGTCCCATACCGCTAGGAGCGCCCCAGGCCCAAAAGGAGCGGGTGTCTGGAAACGTGCGGCAGAGGTACTGATCGTCAGGGCCAAGAATTTGAGCGCCACCGCCACTGTGGGGTTGCCCACCCGCCGGGTCTTCAATGGAGTACATAAATGCAAAGGTTTGGCGCTGCTCGGGCAGTGTGATGCGAAAGTACCAGCCCTCGAAGAAACGGCGATCGCTCCCGTCCCAGTGATAGCCGCTGTGGGGCGTTTGAACAGGGTTCTCAGGATTCATAACGATAGCGCTGCAGATCTCCTTCGAATTTATAACAAAACCCCCCTTGGTCTGCAGCCTCTGTTAATCAGAGATCGCTCGGAACCGGACCCAGCCATAGGAGTCTGTGGGGTTTTCTGGAGTAACGGCATTGGGCATTGTACTCAGATTAATGACCACCGCACCATTGTCACTAGCCCCTTGGCAGGCGGACGGCAAGCTCTCACCGGTTAAGAAGAAGCGAGCGCTATCGCCATCGTCGCTGTTGGTGTAGGCGAGCGGTCCATTATCGTTCGCGTCAGCAGGGCGGTTTAGAAACGCCAGGATGCCGCGTTCGCCTGCTGTGCCGCCGGGGGCGGGTGGCTCAGTGTTGAAAGCTGTGGGCCTAAAGGTGAGGGCAGTGGGGATGCGATCGCAAATCGTCACGCTTCCGGCAGCACCTCCCCCAGCAGATAGCGCATAAATGGTGTATTCCAATTCATCACCGGGCTGGATGCGACCTGCATCGGTGGCACCCACGAGTAATCCATTCGGCCAGTTGGGATGATTATCGTTCGGGCTACTGTCATCCACCACCGTATTGAGCGGCGTGTTGTCGTTTGGATTGACGGAGCGATTGCCATTGATGGCCGTAATTCTCTTTACAAGCAGCACCTGGGGTGCAGCACAGACGGCTCCAGGCTGGGTTCCTGAAATATCGCCCGGATTAATGGTGCGGCTTTGGCCCCCAGCACCGGGCTGCGCTCCGAAGGGAAATTGTCCCAAGGTTGTGGTGCCGTTGACGCCACCTTGAACGTTGATAATGGGAGCGCTATCGGGGGCTGAGTAAAGCACGAAGCCACCTCCGCCGCCCCCCCAGAGCCATGACCACGACTCAATTCTGCCGTGGTTGTGGGCCAGGCATCTGCACCCGCTGCGCCTTGGGTATTAGTGGTGAGGGTGCTCAATCCACCTGCTTGTGTCGTGACGACAATACTGCCGCCCGCCCCGCCACCGCCTGCCCCATCGTTTGCGGGAGCAGGACCCATCGTCCCGTTGGCATTAATCGTTCCGGTACCCGTGAGGCGATTGGCGCGAATCAGCACAATCCCGCCGCCGCGACCGCCGCTGCTTTGGATTCCTGTGCTGTTGTTGCGTGTTCCGGCCCCGCCCCCGCCGCCTAAGACAACCTGCTGGGCCGCACCCGGAAAGAGGGCACCGCCAAACCCACCGTAGGGTTCTTGGCTATTCCAGGCATTGCCGCCGCGACCGCCATTACCGCCGTTGCCGCCGCCCCCGCCGCCGCTGTTTTGATCGTTGCTGACAATGTTGCCGTCGCTGCCGCCGCCCCCGGCATTACCGGGAGCGCCGCGCCAGTGACTACCTTCGGGATATCCCTCTACGCCTGTATTGACCAGCGCAGTGCTACCGTCGTACAGGAACTGCGGTGTTCCCGCAATGCCTTCAGCTTTGGGACTATGAAAATTTCGGGTTGCGAGATTCCGATAGTCGGTATCTGCGCCCCCGGTACCGCCCGTAAGCTGACGGCCCCCGCCCCCGCGAAAGCCGCGACCGCTGACGTCGATGGTGCTGCCGTTAAAATTAATCTGCCCACTGGCATCCAGAGCTAGAACACCGCCCGTGGAGCCATTCCATGCAGAAGCCGTCAACCCAGGTGCTAAGCTCACCTCATTATATTGAGGAGTCCGAGTCACCTGATAGCGCCTCTGACCCTGGGTACCAAAGTTCGCTTGAGTGTGGGTATTGACTAAGCCATTACCTGATCCTGTTCCCTGGAACTGCAGGGTTCCACCCGTGAGCGGCACTGCATTGGTCGCCACAATGTATTCGTATCGTCCGGCACTGTTGAGGTTGCTCGCCCCGCTACCGGGATCGTTGGCAACCCCATCACCGTAAGCGCCTGTATTTGTGCTGTTAATGGCGGCATCCTGCATTTGCATGATGACGAGCAGATCACCTGTCTGTACAGGAGTGTTGCTGCCGCTCCCAAACGGTCCGAGCTGCATCTGGGTGGCTCCAGGACTGAGGGTACCTGAGCTGCTAGGGGGGAAGTAAGTATTGACCACTCCCGTCAGCAGGGTGCCATTGCCGTCATTGCCGGGTATGCCACAGCCAGGACTCACTTGGGCCACAGAGGGCTGAATAGAGGCCGGCAGCGTGATCAGGGTAACAGTGAGATCGCAACCATCGTCATCAACAGCTGCGGCTTCAATCGGTGCCGCTGTCCCTTTTTCCTGAGGCGAAATAACCTTTTTCCCGTTGGCATATCCAATATTCCGGCAGATAAGACACTCTTTCAAGACCTATCTCTAGCTTTCCCCGTCCCCACGGCTCAATATCATCTTCAAAAATGCCAACCAAGATCGTCGCAGTATTGTGCGCCTCAATTGAGTCAAACGCGTTGAGGAGAAAACACAGTAGCATTGGGAAACCGACTTTCCCTATTGCACTAACTTTCCCGCGATGATCCTGTGACCCATGCTTCGACCTACCATATCCCTGTCCTCAGCCAAGAGCTGCTACAGGGACTTGAGCTCCGTGAGGGCCATTACTTAGACGCTACGGTGGGCGGCGGTGGCCATAGTTCTCTGCTGCTCTCGGCACTACCCACCTTACAGATCACGGCCCTTGACCGCGACAGTCATGCTTTGGCTGCGGCCCGAGAGGCGCTAGCACCATTCTTAGACCGGGTACAGTTCCAGCAAGAAAACTTTGCGGAATACGATCCGGGAACCACAAGGTTTGATGGCATCATTGCTGATTTTGGCGTCAGCTCTGCCCAGCTTGATCACCCTGAGCGCGGGTTTAGCTTTCGCTATGATGCGCCCCTCGATATGCGGATGGATCAGCGGCAAGACCTGACAGCGGCAGACATCATCAATACTCGATCAGAAAAAACGCTGGCTGATCTGTTCTTCCATTACGGGGAAGAGCGCTTTTCTCGGCGAATTGCGCGCCAAGTTGTAGCCAAGCGCCCCTTTCGTACCACGGGGGAACTGGCAGATGCGATCGCAAGGGCCATGCCCAAGCCCAAGCAGTCGCGCCGCCACCGTATTCATCCCGCCACCCGCGTATTTCAGGCTCTTCGCATTGCTGTCAACGAAGAACTAAACAGCATCGAAACCTTTGTTCAACAAGCCCCAACTTGGCTGAAACCAGAGGGAATCATCGGCATGATTAGCTTTCATAGCCTCGAAGATCGGATCGTCAAGCATCAGTTACGAGCCGTACCCCACCTGAAGATTTTGACTAAAAAACCGATCGTGGCCACGCGAGAAGAAATCCGCGAAAATCCCCGCGCACGCTCCGCTAAGTTGAGGTTGGCTCAGCGTATACCCATAGACCCTCTTGGTGCTGATGAATCGGACAATGCCCCGCTGTAGGGTTATGAAAGAGCTACGAATAGCGTGAAAAAAGGCTAAGAAAACTGGCACAATGTCTATTTTTATGCATTGATAGTTCAGAGTGACACACGTTTAGCCCAGATTTTACAGGGGGAATCAGGGCAGACTCCTTGTGTTTATCCCCGTTGCAACCACAAGTTGAGGAGTGCTCCAAGATGTTGGCGACTGCTAAAAAGAAATCCGTGACCGCTCGACCTGCAGGCAAGCCCGTCGCTTTGCGACCGCGAGAACTGCACCGCTCCCATCTTGAAGTTGTTGCGCCACCCTCTCGGTCAGCCTCGCCCTGGTTCTTACTGCTGCTGACCCTGCGTAAGGTTTCTACACCGCTGGTCCTGTTGCTGACCTTCAGTATTCTGCCGCTGTACGGCTGGACTGTCTCAACCCAGCGAAACTGGGGGCAGACCTATGCTCAGCTTGAGCAGCTCAAGCGAGATGAGCGCAACCTATTGCTGCAGCATGAAACGCGCCAGCATCACATTAATGAGAATGCCGAAAAAAATCCTGTTGGTCTGACGCCGAAGGGGCCGCACAATACTCTCTTTGTTAAGCCTGAACCGGCTCATATACCTCAGGCTGCTCCGGTTGATGAAGAGCCGTCCGCTCCTCTTCAAATGTCCCCGATTGGATACTAAGCATGCGTGCTTCCTCTGCCCAAATCCGCTCCCGCCGTCAGGCTATCAACAGCCGCATTCAGTCTGAGCAGCCTCGGCCTCCGCAGCGACATCAGGCACGACTGCTCTGTGTCTGGACGGTCTTGGTGCTCAGTATCTTGGGCTTGGCGGCCCGTCTTGTCTATCTGCAGGTTGATCAGGGGCCTCGTCTGAAGGCGAAGGCGAAGGCCCAGCAGATGACGAAGCTGCCGGCTCATATTAGTCGGCATCCTATTGTTGACCGCAATGGCACGGTGCTGGCGAAGGATGAACCGGTTTTCCGTCTATTTGCCCATCCTTTTCTATTCAAGAAGTCAGGCGCAGAGATTGCTAAAGCCCTCTCACCGATCGTCAATCGTTCGCCCGCAGACCTGCAGCAGAGCTTTAAAGAGCAAAAGAGCGGCATTTCGATCGCCCGTGGTCTCACGGAGGAGCAGGCCACTCAAGTTCGAAAGCTCTGGCTTGATGGCGTGGAGCTGACCTCAGGCTGGCAGCGCATCTATCCGCAGCAGAATCTGGTCTCGAATTTGGTCGGCTATGTGAATGCGGATGGTCAGGGACAGGCAGGCGTTGAGTATAGTCAGCAGCCGCTGCTGTTGGCGAAGCCGCCGGAAGAAATTGTCTCTCACAGTGCGGCTCAGTCTTTTCTGCCGGATTATTTTCCTGCTCAGCCTTTATCTAGCCGCGATCGCACTCTCCAGCTCACAGTGGATCTGAGACTACAGCGGGCGGCGCGGGCGGCATTGAAGAAGCAGTTAACCAAATTTCGAGCCCGTCGCGGCACCGTGATCGTCATGGATGTGCAGGATGGGTCTCTACGAGCGCTGGCCTCTGAACCCAGCTTTGACCCTGCACGGTTTTATGAAGAAAAGGACTCCTCTCTCTTTAAGAATTGGGCGGTGTCTGACTTATACGAGCCAGGATCAACCTTTAAGCCGATTAATGTGGCCATCGCCTTAGATGCAGAGGCCATCAAGCCCACCGATCGCGTTCAAGATGCAGACCAGATCTCCATTGGTGGCTGGCCGATTGGCAACTATGACGGTCGGGGTCGGGGGGTGCTCAGCGTGACCCAGGTTCTAGAGAACTCTAGCAACGTTGGCATGGTTCGGATCATGGAGCGGGTTCAGCGCTCTACCTACTACGAGTCGCTCAAAAAAATGGGCATTGGTGAGATCACCGGTACTGATTTGGCTTTTGAAACGCCAGGACAGTTCAAAAGGAAGCAGCAGTTTGTCGACTATGCCATTGAACCTGCAACTACGTCCTTTGGGCAGGGCTTTTCGGTGACCCCAATTCAACTGGCTCAGCTACATGGTGCGATCGCAAATGGTGGCAAGCTTGTTACCCCTCACCTCACCGCTGGCCTGGAGGATAACTCAGGGAAAATTGTCAAAAATCTTGATCTCATTCAACCCCGACGTATCTTTTCTGAAGAAACAGCCGACCAGGTCCGCAATATGATGGGCAGCGTGGTCGCCAACGGCACCGGTAAATCAGCTCGTATCCCTGGCTATCGCTTGGGGGGAAAGACAGGTACAGCTCAGAAGGCGAGCGGTGGACGCTATCGCAATAGCAAGGTAACCAGCTTTGTCTCTCTATTCCCGTTAGAAAAACCCCAATATGTGGTGCTGGCTGTCATTGATGAACCCACGGCTGCCAACGCCTTTGGTTCCACCACTGCAGCGCCAGCTGTGAAGGCGGTGATTGAGGCAATCATTGCGATAGACGGCATTCCGCCCAGCCATCCGCAAGAGGTGAAGTCTCCCACTGCACCACCGGATAAAGAGGCCTCTGAGACGGTACCGCCGCCGGTAGACTAAGTTGGCTGCAGGAAATAGGCTCATGTAAGATGAGGGGTGTTTAGTACGTAATAGGTTGCTATGGCTCTCACTATCTTTCCTGGTTCCGCCGTGCGTGTGGTGAATGCCGCTGATACCTACTATGGGTTTGAAGGTCAGGTACAGCGGATCACCGACGGTCACGCAGCGGTCACCTTTGAGGGAGGCAACTGGACGAAGATTGTCACATTTCGGTTGGCTGAGCTAGAGCTGGCTAGTTAAGGCGTAGTCGATCAGTCTCATTCCCAAATGGCTGCGTCGTTCTTGAAGAGCTTGTTCTCAGCAAGCTCAGATGGCGTTAGCAGGGCTGGTGAGAACAATAGTACGCTGGCCATTTGTCGGTCAGTGAGAATCTGGGGTCGTGTGAAGTGGGGCTAATTTTTGACTGAGGATATTAGGTTCTATCAGCTTTCTAAGCAGGCTGTTTTTTGCGCTGCTTGGCTAGAGCTGGCAATGGATGAAAATTGGATAGAAAATCTAAATTTGTGGAGATGCTTTTGCTGTCTAAAGTAACGATTCGCTAATCTAAATTAATTCAAAAGCGGACCAAAAGGGGTAGTATTTGCACGATAGACTCAGCCATTCTTCGTATGCTTGGTCAGTAACTTGCATGATGATCTCTCATAGACATAAAGCGATTTTCATACATATTCCTAAATGTGCTGGGACTTCGATGGAAGTCTTTCTGAAGGATTATGCTGATGCCTCATCTGCTAATTCTGAAGAGGGACTAGAGCACTTTTTCAAAAGGCATGCACTGGTTGCAGTGCTCAATGCATATCCGAATTATTTTATATTTACGTTCGTTAGGAATCCCTATGAAAGATTTGTCTCAGCCTGGAAGCACAGTATCAGAGCGTACTCCACTGATGAATCAAGTTACTTCTACCGAAAAGAGAAAAATCTTAGCTTGAAAGAATATGCTTATTTGGTGCGTGAGAGAGACCTGAAGAGACTCAGCGGATTTGATAAATATCACTCGCTGCCACAGATTAAATTCATCCCCGATTTCAACACTAAGATGTTCGGAAGAGAATTGAAGCAAAACATGACTTGTGATTTTATTGGTCGGTTTGAAAATTTAGAGGATGACTTTGCAAAACTTTGCTCTTGCTTACAGATCAATACTTGTGTCTTGCCCAGATATATGGTGTCTCCAGAGCAAGAGTCAGAACCCATGGTAAAGAGCTACAAGAAATACTATGATCCTGAACTGTTGAGAGTTGTTGAAGACATATACGATGAAGATTTTAAACGCCTTGGCTATTCCTATGATCTCAATCGTAATGAACGAATGCTGAGGCCAAGAGAACAAGCTATCCTCAGAACTAAAATGGTGATGGGTGATATTCGAAAGGGCATTAGGAAGATCCAGTTGAAAGTTAGATCTGGGTGGCAGTAGCGTTTAGACAAGCTTCTACTTTTGACTAGAGGATAGATTATGCGGTTATTCCCGTCGCAAGGATGAGTTGTTATCGAAAATTGGCTGGGTGGAAGCGGCGCAGACGCAGAGCGTTCGACACCACTGAGACAGAACTCAAAGCCATTGCTCCCCCTGCAATCATCGGATTGAGTAACCACCCTAATGCTGGATAAAGAACGCCTGCCGCAATCGGAATTCCAATGACGTTGTAGATAAAGGCAAAGAAAAGATTTTGGCGGATGTTTTGCATCGTGGCGCGACTGAGTTGAATGGCGGTGACCACTCCCTGGAGGTCGCCAGAGATTAACGTGATGTCACTAGCTGCGATCGCAACGTCAGTCCCGGTCCCAATCGCAATCCCTACATCAGCTTGAGCGAGCGCAGGCGCATCATTGATGCCATCTCCCACCATTGCGATGACTTTCCTCTCCGACTGTAGAGCCTTTACCTGGGCCGCCTTCTGGTCTGGGCGGACGTTTGCCAAAACGTGTTCAATACCCGCCTTCTCTGCAATGGCGATGGCCGTCTGCTGATTGTCTCCAGTGAGCATCACCACCTCCAAACCCATCTTTTGCAGCGTCTTCACGACTTGTGGAGAAGATTCCTTTAGAGCGTCGGCAATGCCGATGATTCCCGCGATTTCCCCATCCACGGCAATCCAGGCTGTTGTTAGTGTGGTCTCCTGAAGGTGGTTTTGGTATGAATCCGTCTCAATACTGAGAGCGTGCATCCATTGCTGAGTGCCGATGTGGAGGTGATGCTCTCCTATCTTTCCCTGCACACCCATACCGGCAACGGCTTCAAACTGATCGACCTCTAGTGCTGGCTCAACGCCTTGCGCGTGGGCGTAGCGGACGACTGCCGCTGCTAACGGATGTTCTGACTGACGTTCTAGGGCTGCAGCCATCTGCAACAGCTTCAGTTCATGGCTGTTAGCCGTTCCTGCAACCGTGGCGTAATGAGTCACCATGGGTTTGCCCTGGGTCAGCGTTCCGGTTTTGTCGAGGATAACGGTATCAATTTTGTGGGCTAGCTCCAAGCTATCGGCCCCCTTGATCAGAATGCCGTGCTCAGCACCTTTGCCGGTGCCCACCATGATTGAGGTGGGGGTTGCCAGTCCCAAGGCGCAGGGACAGGCGATGATGAGAACACCGATGGTGCTGATCATCGAAAGCGTAAAGTTACCTGTGAGGGTGAACCAGACGATGAAAGTGGTGGATGAGATCGCAAGTACCCCCGGCACAAACCATCCTGTAATCTGATCGGCTAGCTTCTGAATCGGGGCTTTGGAGCTTTGAGCCGCTTCCACAAGCTGAACGATCTGGGCCAGCACACTATCTTTTCCGACCCGATCGGCCCGGAACTCGAAAAATCCCGTCTGATTAATCGTGGCGCCAATCACTGAGTCGCCCATTCCCTTCGTGACCGGCATTGATTCCCCCGTCACCATCGACTCATCTACTGCAGATCGACCTGACACCACCACACCATCCACCGGAATCTTTTCACCCGGACGCACCGCCACGCGATCGCCCACCCAAACGTCAGCAATCGGTAATTCCAGTTCGCGGCCATCGCGCATGACCCGCGCCGTTTTTGCCTGTAGGCCCATCAGTTGCCGAATCGCCTCAGAAGTCTGCCGTCTCGCACGGCGCTCCAGCCACCGCCCTAACAGAATCAGAGAAATAATAACTGCTGCCGGTTCATAGTAAAGCTGCGGCTGTAAGCCCTGATCCCGCAAAATATTCGGGAAGAGGGTTATGAACAGCGAATAAAAATAAGCCGCACCTGTGCCCAATGCGACCAGCGTATTCATATCAGCCGTTCTTCTCTGGAGAGCTTTCCAGGCTCCGAAGAAGAAAGCTTGACCGCACCAAAATAGAACGGGTGTTGTCACTAGCAACTGCACCCAAGCATGATGGAGCCAGTGTAGCCCTGGCAGCTCTACACCTAGCATGTCTGGGAGTGACCCAATCACCAGTAGGCTGCTGAGGCAAAGCCCCACCGCAACTTTCCGGCGCAGATTAATGAGCTGATGCTGGACCTTCGCCTCAAGTTCTTCTCTCTGGGTTTCATCTGCAAGAGCTGCTCCGTAGCCCGCATCGATAATCGCCTGTTGAATCACCTGAATCGATGTCTCGTGTGGCGTATACCGAACGGTGGCTTGTTCAGCGGCAAAGTTGACCGCACAGTCAAGAACTCCAGGAACTTTGCGAGCAACCTCTTCAACCGTTTGAGTGCAGGCCGCACAACTCATGCCCTGCAGATATAAGCGAGCTGTTTTCATTGTGGGTTACCGGCTGTAATACCGTTATCCTAAACTCTCCAGTTAACTAGAGAGTCAAGCACGTTGCTCAGCACTCTGAGCCATGCATCTTGCGGCTTGACTTTCTGTAGAGCCAAAGAAGTATTCGCTTTCCAAGAACAATTTTTCTCAAAATATGAGAACGCGTTTCTTTAAATCAGCTCACCAATCTTCCCAATCCTGGTTAAAGATTGACGTATCTGGAAATGCCGTTGGGTTCTGTTTGGCATTGAGACGCTTCTGTAGCTCCGCCAAATGAGAATTATGGCGGGGCATATCTTCGACAAGCTGATGGGGGCTTAAATCTTTTTCTAGGGCATAGTCTGCTGCCATGCCCGCCGCCGCGCCTGCCGACCACTCAAAGCTATGTACTCGGTAAGTCGCGGCACTAATGTGACTCGTGGCAATACTCTTGCCCGTCACCAACAGATTATTAATCCGAGGTGGAATCATCGCCCGCAGCGGTATTTGATAGGGAAATGTTTGGCTAGCCCCCTGACGTTCCCCTGAGCGTTCCATATTGCCCGGTTTCTCAGGGGGGCTTTCGGCCATGCAAGGGTGAAAGTCAACGGGATAGTGACCAATGCCCACACTGTCGGGATAGATACGCGATCGCATCCTCAACTCCACCTCATCTACGGGCACCTGGTCTAAGATCACGTCTAACGTCTTCAGCCCCGCCTTAGCCGTAATTAAATCTCGATACTCCCCGCTAGTAAGCGTTTCCCGGTAATAATCATCGCGAAAATCTTGCCGAGATACATCCGTCTCACGGATTGTAAAACCCTCAGGATAACCATAGCTAGGCCGCCCAATTAGCCGCCGACTTTCACGTATATATGGATATTTAGACAATCCATGTACAGTCCCCATTGGTGACTCTAAGCCCCTTAAATACCTCACGTTGGGCTGGGGTTGCTTATTGACAGGGGTTAGTTTAGAGTCCGTTGTGCCTGCAACCCACCAATAGAAATATCCCTGAGCAAGTTGTTCTCCACCCTGCAAACTAGATGTTCTCAAGCCGCCCTGCCAGCCTCCAGGCTCTAGTTGACCATTCGCTCGGAGCTGGTCACGAGTATAGATAAAATTGTCCACCGCCGTACCCGGTCCATAGTCGTTGCCGCCTCCCCAGTTCTGCATCGAAATATCACCCGGATTTACTGTCTTCTCATTTGCCCCCTCCTCTGCACTAAAGATTCTGCGGTAGGTGAACACAAGATTGGGTGTTTCAGCATAGCGAGGCTGATCAAAGCTATAGAACGGCTCCATCTGTGTATAAAAAGAGGGACGCTCGTGTTCTTGCTTTTCTTCAGTTGCTTCCATTGCAAACGTATACGTAAAAGCCTGAGTGCAATAAGGATAGGCCGTTGTGCTAGAAGAAGAGGGATTGAGATGGGACCTTGCATCCACACCCACTCGATAGGGCAAATCAGCCAGTGCTAAAAGCTCACCTGTTTCCGTCGCTTCGACCACGTACCACTGCCCAGAAGCAGGAGGACCAAAGCTAAGTATCGTTTTGCTAAAGCGTTCTGAATCTTGCTCCCTGTAGCTATCTTGTAGCGTTTGCGACAGCGGTTCCGTATTGAGCGGCGGTGCACCAGGTGCAGGCTGGTGCTGGATGGCCCGCACCGACTGGATTATCTCCCCTTTTGGCCCTTCCATCTGTAGAGACTTAACCACCGTATTCGGGAAAAACTTGAGCTGTCCCTTCCCTTGCTTTGCGGCTTCCTGCAGCATGTCTTGCAGAATCTCATTTCCATCTTCAGGCAAAAAACAAACCAAGCTGACCCAACAATCCCCGGGTCGCTCTCGCTTCGCATTCTTTATCAATCGATCCCGCAGCGTCAGATAGCCTCGCGGAAAAAAGCGTTGCTCTCTCTGCGTTTCCTTCTCGTCGAGGGCTGAAGTCCCCTGCGCCGAGATCTGACCGCCGATCCAATCGGTCAACTCTGTCAGACAGACTTGGCGACCTGCTAATAGCGCTTCATAGGCGGTGGCAACCCCTGACAATCCTCCCCCTACGACTAGAATCTCGCAAGCAATCTTTTGGTCAATCGGTCGCTGCTGTGCCAGAGTCAACGGCTGAGCAAAGCTGGCTAGGCAGACCGTTAACAAGAGATTGCGGAACCATTGTTGCATCATCGTGATTCGTAGAGTGTGGCCAGAGCCGTTTACGACTGACAGAATATCAGCTTCAGTCGATTAATGATGCCTCAATCGGTTATTCAATCGCGTAATAGGTCAAGAACTTTACGTATCGGCAGTTGTCCGCAAACACGATGTGTCGTCACTATCAGGATGCTCTGTCTACGCTGCTTCAACACCTAATAAGAAAGAAGTTGCGATCGCAAAGCTACCGTGAATAGACGTGGGCTGTAGCTGCTGTAAATAATCATGACTTCGCATGCCACAGGTCACAGCAATACAGGACATGCCCAAGGCTTGAGCTGCCAAGATGTCTGCTTCGGTGTCTCCAATCATCCAGCGTTCATTTTGATTCGAAAATTCAGGTTGGCTCATCGTCTTCGCCAGCAAAGCTTGCTTATGCTCCGCATAGTTGTCATAGGCTGCGAGATGATCCTGTGCTCCTTGAATATGGCTAAACCAGTGCGCCAAATCATACTGATGCAAAATCTGAATCGCCTGAGCATGACTACGTAGCGTGACGACCGCGAGCTGAACGCCCCAACGATGTAGGCGCGCTAGAGCCTCTCTGACCCCTGGCTGGACACGGTCTTGCCCTAACACTTGAGGATGATTAACAATAGCCCTAACATGCTGCAAGAAATCGTCAATTTGTTTGTTCTGCAGGCCCGACTGCCGTGCAATCTCAATATCTGGAATGCGTGCTTGCTTCATTTCCCAAAACTGGCGAGCACTGAGGGGCGTTAACAATAGTGAACAGCCTCGATTACGATACTGCCCCTGGAGCTGAGTAAGTGCTGTTTGGTAGGTTTGATAGTAACGCTGTGAAACATCAATTAGCGGGCCGTCGAGGTCACAAAAAAGTGTTAGCTGAGACCTTCTAGACCGCAAATCTTTGTGAGCAATGCAGGGGTGTTCCAAAAGTTGCATAGAGCTTATAGACATAGCTGACCAGCAGCCGTTAACATATCGTTACTCAAATTTAACATTTATTTTATAAAGCGGCGCAATTAAGTTTCCGAGTAAAAGTGCTTAGGTGTTGCTCCTATGATCATGCCCAGCTCCGTAGGCCCATTGATCAAGGCGTCGGTGCCAGCGGTACTGTTTACGGGGGGAAAGAGTCTTGCATCTGCGGCGAATTAAAGGCTGTAAGCGATCTAATTCATTGTAGAGTCCTAAGCTGAGATAGTGTGGTAGCCACTGTGCTAGCGCTACAGGTCCCAGCTGTGCCAAGATCGTGGGTATGAGCTGAGGGTGGCGCACAGAGACCTGAAGGAGGGCTTGTGAGAGCGGCACAAATTGAACGACATCCTGCAGGAATGGTTTAAGAACAGGCTCCCCTAGATCTTCCATCGCTTCAAATACAACAGAAAGTAGGTGATTAATGGCGTTAGGGTCTCCGATGTTGTTAATCGGGGCACGCATTGATTTCTGAAAGAGCCATGTCGATGAGAGATTGGGCTGGTAGGGCTGTAGTTGGGCCAGATCTTTTTGGGTGAGGCAGTCACAGGTCAGTGCTTCATGAATGCCCGCATCTAAGCGACTGAGGTGGCGCATCATGGCCCCAAAGCCTCCAAAGCTTAGGGGAGACTGGTTGCCGCTGCTGTCTCCAAGAGCTAGGAGACGGTCCCAAGGCAGCGCTAGGGGGCTCTGGCGATAGCTCGGAAACATGCCGAATAAGGCTCGCTGAATCTGCAGTTGAGAGAGCTCAATCTCTTGATAGCTGGGCAACTCTTGGAAATAGTCTGCAAAGAGTTGTTTGAGGCTAGGGCGTTGAGGTTGGAGGTCGGCATAGGTAAACAGATATGTGGTGCGACCGTCACGGGCTGGGAAGGCTTCCCAAAAATACTGGCTATGGTTTTGAATTGGGCTATTGGAGACTAGTAAGTCACCTGTAAGGTTCTCGGCCATTCCCTGGGCGCAGGTGCCAACGACGAGGCAAATGCCGTCCGGTTTCTGGCCGTTGCGGGCTTGGGCTGCAATAGGGGAACCATGTCCCATAACATCTAGCAGCAGGCGTGCGGTAAGGTGTGGCTGTCCTTGCTGTCTTTTTACCTCAATGCCATCGGGATGGATGACGACACCTGAGAAAGGCACCTGCTCCAGCAAGCGGCCGCCGGTTGCTAGGAATCGCTGCTTCAAAAATTCCAAAAGAATGACAGGATTGATGCCCAGGTTGAGAACATCGCGGACCCAAATCTCTTTACCCCCATGAAACCGGAGGCGCAGGGGATTGAATTCGGTGGAAATTGTCTCTTCAAGTTGTTCAGGTGAGAGCAATCCCAGATCGACTAATGTACTAACCTCTGCGCGAGAAGCATTCCACTCTTGGTCGCGCCCGCGCAAAATACCTCGCTCTAGCAAAGCGACGCGCCAGCCCCGCTGAGCCAGGGCAGCTCCAATAATAATGCCTAGGGTGCCCCCACAAATAATGATGTCCCAGGCTATAGTGCTGAGCGGGGCCTGACTTTGGACGACCACCTGAGGAATCGTTGGAGAAGAGTCCTGCCTTAGATTTGCCCATTTCAGATCAGCTTGCTCTAGAGCTGTTAGGTATTCGCCCGGAAGCTTGCCGAGGATGTGATTCACTATGGACATCTAAATTACACTCATACATAAAGCAGTCTCGCTTACAGGATAACGAGATAAAATTTGCCTAAACAAGGCCGTGTGCGACTTTTCTGAAAGGCTTGATACTACGTTTTTCTTGATCACCCTATTTGACAAGAGACAACGAGAATACAGGGGTTTCAGCTATTAAATTGCACATCGTCTTAAACAAGAATGCCGGTCCCTCATAAATGGAACCGGCATCTTGATTGGAACTTAGAGAATCTCTAGAACTACGTACTTCGAGCAGTTCTATACATCTTCAGACTTTTTCTTGCGGCGTAGAAGAACGCCAGCAACACCCAATGTTGCAAACAGGCTAGCCGTTGCTAGCTCTGCAGGCTCAGGTACAGCGGGAGCCGGAGCGTCACCGTCACCACCACCCGTCGCCGCCACTGCTGCGATACCACCGGCGCCAGCTAGTCCACCTAAGATGGGAAGCAATGGAATTCCGGCACCGAGTGCACCACCACCCTCAGGGGCTACTCCGCCTAGGTCACAAATTGGACCCTGAGCGATGAGTAGAGGTGTGTCAGATATGACTGTGCTCGCTACAAGGTTAGGACCAAGATTTAAAGAGTTTAGCTCTGACTCTGCAGGGGAAGAACCTTCCTCGCAGAGATCGGTGTCTATGTCAGCCTGACTGGGCTGGTCTGAAGCATCACCTTGAAAAGGATCTTGGAAGTCGAGCTGGGCTGCGTAAACTGAATTCACGCTTCCATATGATAGGCAGGCAAGCAATGCCGTAATAGAACCAGTTTTTTTAATTATGCTCATGAACCCATCAATCTCCAGGGACTTTTTCCACAACAACACTGCGATATTCTAGCATTTTAGCCGATTTTACGAACTTAGCATCTGCTCATCGTAGACTGACTTGATCCAGAGTCGTCAGTTCTTCTCCTGGCAGCTTTTCAAGGATTCGAGCTACTACAGATATCCAAATGACCTGCATAAACGCAATATTCTGACTTACGGAACGGCGACATAATATTTTCTAAGCAAATATGCCGGCCCCGCGTGAACGGAACCGGCATACTATCGAACCTTGAAGAATCTCTAGAACTACATACTTAGAGCAGCTCTATACATCTTCAGACTTTTTCTTGCGGCGTAGAAGAACGCCAGCAACACCCAATGTTGCAAATAGGCTAGCCGTTGCTAGCTCTGCAGGCTCAGGCACGGCAGGAGTAGGAGGAGCCGGAGCGTCACCGTCACCGTCACCGCCACCCGTCGCCGCCACCGCTGCGATACCACCGGCACCAGCTAGTCCACCTAAGACGGGAAGCAATGGAATTCCGGCACCGAGTGCACCACCACCCTCAGGGGCTACTCCGCCTAGGTCGCAAATTGGACCCTGAGCAATGAGGAGGGGGGTGTCAGATACGACTGCGCTCGCTACAAGGTTAGGACCAAGATTTAACGAATTTAGCTCTGACTCCACAGGCGAAAAATCTTCTTCGCAAAGGTCAGCATCTATGTCAGCCTGGCTGGGCTGGGCAGAAGCGTCACCTTGAAAAGGATCTTGGAAGTCTAGCTGGGCTGCGTAAACTGAGTTCACGCTCCCGTATGAAAGGCAGGCAAGCAATGCCGCAACAGAACCAGTTTTTTTAATTATGCTCATGAACCCATCAATCTCCAGAGACTCCCCCCACAACAATACTTAAATATCACAACATCTTAAGCGATCTATCGAGAATTGTGAAATATTCGATAAATTAAGACACCGCTAGCCGACAACGTAACATACTCTTCCCTCAAAGGTCAGTAGTTTTGGGGTGGTAATTAATAATTTTTTTACAAAAGCTGTCCCAGGCCTGAAGAGACTTATAAAAGTTCCCACAAAGCAAAATGACCCCTGCTCGTAGAACAGAGGTCACTGCTGTAGTAAGTAAAGTCCCTTCGGAACTAGCAGCATCCATACCCCTAGATGGTTTTTAGGTCTGCTAGTTTGCGCCTTGCCCTTTCGGAACGAGTTGCCCTTTCGGGGACTTAGTATGGGCTATATGCGGGGGGTATGACAGCCCAATAACCCAACAATAACGGCCAAAATAGCAAGATTTAACCGAGGATATGCTGAAGTTCGCTGTAGACATAGAGGATTATTTAGGTGTAAATGCGGAGCGTTGCAGCCATTGCAAATATCTGGCTCACTTCAAAAGGCTTGTCCGTGCTGGCTTACACTAGATAGCCTGTGTGTTTAATCACTCAAAATTGACGTAGCAACTTAGGGATGGCATGAGTAAGCAACGGGTTCTTTCTGGGGTGCAGCCCACCGGTACGCCACATTTAGGCAATTATTTAGGTGCGATCGCAAACTGGGTCGACCAACAGCAGCAGTATGAAAACTTCTTTTTTATTGCTGATCTACACGCCATTACCGTTCCTCATGATCCAAAGGTATTGGCTGCTAATACAGAATCTCTGGCTGCGCTTTATTTGTCGTGTGGTTTGGACTCAAAACACACCCATATTTTTGTTCAGTCCCACGTTAAAGCCCATGCCGAATTAGCTTGGCTCCTGAACTGCCTTACGCCTCTCAACTGGCTAGAGCGCATGATTCAGTTCAAAGAAAAAGCGATCAAGCAAGGCGATAACGTCAGCATTGGACTTTTAGACTACCCGGTGCTGCAGGCTGCCGATATTCTGCTCTACCAGGCTGATTTAGTGCCGGTGGGAGAAGATCAAAAGCAGCATTTAGAGCTGACGCGAGATATTGCCGCTCGGGTCAATTTTCAGTACGGCAGCGAAGATCATCCCATTCTTAAGGTGCCAGAGCCCTTGATTCAAACCTCTGGGGCACGAGTGATGAGTCTAACTGATGGCACCCGTAAAATGTCCAAATCAGATCCGTCAGAACTGAGCCGCATCAACCTGCTCGATTCCCCCGACGAGATTAAGAAGAAGATCAAAAAATGTAAAACCGATCCGGTTCGAGGGTTGACCTTTGATGACCCGGAACGTCCAGAATGTCACAACTTGCTGACCCTCTATCAGCTTCTTTCTGGGCAAACGAAGGAGACCGTTGCCACCGAATGCGCTGAAATGGGCTGGGGACAATTCAAGCCGCTTTTGACTGAGACGACGATTGAGGCTCTCCGTCCGATTCAAGAGCGATATGCAGACCTAACCCAAGATAAATCCCATCTCAAGACTGTCTTAAAGCAGGGGCAAGAACAGGCTGAATCGGTTGCTGATGAAACGCTCCGGCAGGTGAAAGACGCCTTGGGATACCTACCGGCTTAGGGGGCTGTCATTGCTGCTATCCCGCTGCGCTTGACGCAGGTCTATGCGGTCGCGTTTAGAAGCCCAGAAGACTGGGCTTGGAACCCGGCCTGGGACAGAGCATGGACGGCAGCTCGCTCATCTTGGACGCGAAACTGGGGGCCGAGGCGCACTAACTGACTTTGGTGCTGTCCTTGAATTTTGGCAACCACAGAGACCTTGGCGCCGCCGAAACCTTCGCCGGACTGCTGGCGCAGGAGGTCGCGTAGTTGCTGCTGCCGCTGGATATTACCTGCATCTTGGGCGGGGATCTCAACCATCACAAACCGAACTTCTTCAATGGGTTCTGCATCTTCGATAATCAACTGGATGCGGTCATCCCGGCGGTCTACTTTACCCCAAATCATTAGACGTAGGTCGGTTTCAATATGCTCTCCAATACGCTCAAAGCTCTTGGGGAAAACGACTCCCTCAGCTTTGCCGGTCAGGTCTTCGGCCTGAACAATGGCCATCCGATCGCCTTTCTTCGTGATAATGGGCTTCACTTCAGTGAGCAGGACAATGGCGCTGACGGTGGTGTTTTCGGGTTGCTCTTCTAGGTTCGCCAGACTAATGGGGGCCATTAGGCGAGCGGGACGCTCCACTTCGCGCAGCGGATGGTTTGAGATATAGAAGCCAAGGATTTCTTTCTCTAGGCGCAACTTGTCCGATTCTGGGTAGTCTTCGATGGGGGGCGCTTTGGGGGCAGATTCGTAGGCTGCAGGGGCTTCCGCAACGCTGCTCATGACGTCAAACAGATTGCCTTGGCCAATGGCGCGATCCTTGGCGCGGGACTGGGCCCATTCCAGAATTAGCTCTAAATCTTTGACGAGCTGATGGCGATTTGGCTCTAGTTCATCAAAGCCGCCGCTGTGGATTAATGCTTCTAGGGCGCGGCGGTTGACGACGCGGGAGTCGATGCGATCGCAAATATCGGCTAAAGATACAAACGGGCCACCCTCTTCCCGAGATTCAATAAGCGCCTCAATGGCCCCCTGGCCAACATTGCGAACGGCAGAAAGACCGAACAAGATATTTTTTTCTAGAGGGGTGAAGTCAACACCGGAGCGATTGATATCGGGAGGCTCCACTTCAATCCCCATATTGATGCAGGTGGCAATATAGCGCTGCACCTTGTCCTGATCGCCACTGTTGGCCGTGAGCAGCGCTGCCATGTACTCAACGGGATAATTAGCTTTTAGGTAGGCGGTCTGATAGGTAACGTAGCCGTAAGCGGTGGAGTGAGATTTGTTAAAGCAGTTAGAGGCTAGCCATCCATCTGCAATTAAAAAATTATGATCTTGTGCCAGTCCGAGGTCGTAGACGGGCTGTATCCCTAGTGATTTGCGACTGACAATTTTGACCACCGCTCAGCTCCTAAAATCCAATCTCTAGCGATTTTAGCTGCATCATAGCGCGTTCCAACAGACCGTTAGCGAATGGGCAGTATCCCTACTAGAAGACCGAGAGCTGCTCCTGCAAAAATGAGCTGCCAAGTGGGTGTTTAATTCGTCAATGCGCTCCAGTCCCCAAAAGCTTGAGAGCGCAAGGGGTGTGGTGGGCGAGGTTTCCAGGCAGATGGGTGGCAAGATTAGGCTCAGTCGAGAGCGTGCAGGAGGGTGAAATATCCACAGGCCCAATAACCCTGCACCGATGAACTGTAGCAGGACGTTGATGGAGGTGAAGGTGGTGATCAGGAAAGTTGCGATCGCAACTCCCATCCGCCAACCATCCTCAATCGTCTTTTTACCCAGCTTCCAGCAAAAAGCCAGAATAATCGCCGTCACCACTGGGGAGATCCCCAGAAATAAATCATCTAGCTGCAGTACCCCCTGAAAGCGAAAATAGCCCCAGGAAAGCATCACCACAATCAGAAAAGCAGGGGCAATGAAGCAAAGACCGGCCACAAAAGCTCCTATCTGTCCGGCTCGTACGTAGCCAATATAGATACCCATCTGCGTCGAAGCCGGACCCGGCAAAATCTCGCAGACCGCCAATCCCTCCGTGAACTGCTCCGCTGTCAGCCACTGCCGCCGCACCACCGCTTCATCATTAGCCATGGCACTATGGGCCTGCGGACCGCCAAAACCCAGGGTTCCCAGCTTCAGAAAAACCTGGGCAAGTTCCCGTAACCGCAGCGACAGGGAGATCGGCTTTGAGGTCATGGCTGCTGCTTGATCCCTACAGAGGCGAGAGCTTGTCACTCTCCAGCGTTTCGAGCCTCCTCGCTGCCGTCAAGATCGTAGGGATACAGTCATTCGCCTACTGCCTACTTTGCAGGAATAATGCCGTGGGACTGATGGAAGTCGTCTTGAACCTTGGCTGTCAAGGACGTTGAAATCTTCTTGACGACCTGGTTGAGCAGCCGATCACCCGTGCGCTGAATCAGCTGTGCAGGGAGTCGATGGATAAAGCGCGGGAAAAACAGCGTTACCCCTAGATCTAGTACCCACTCCACCTTTGTCAAAATCCCCTGCTGAGGGCTAGCGACCTCAGGCGTATCGACGAGCTGCAGTGCTGCCTGGAAATCTACAAGATAGGTTTGCTCTGCCTCATCCGGTAGCGTGATGGTCTCAATCCGGTAAATGCCCTCATCCTGAGGCAGTAGGTTAAGGCCAATCTTGGGTTCAACTTCAAACCCAAAAGAACCATAGCGCCCTAACGAAAGAATATAACCGCTATCACCTTCAGGAATCGCCTGAATTGGAGCTGCACAGCGCACAAACCACTCAGGATGCTGATCTAGATACTCAGCTACTGTTTGTGGATTGGCATGTAGGTCCATACAGCCGACAAAGTCACTCCGAAAGTGTGTCGGCTGCCGGGATGTAAGTTCTAACTGAGTTGAAGAAGACAAACGGCGAACAAATCCAGGGAGAAAACGTCGTGGACCTTGATGAGGCACATCTGCCACAGGCGGGTCCTGAATGAAAGGTTGTTGTGACTGCATTAATGATAGTGTCCCCCAGGGATAATTGTCCGTATTCTTAGGACTCCCCATCTGAGGGGCAACTCTGCCATTTTGTCGAGCAGATTAGAAACAGCAGAAACTTTTTGGCTTACAATAAAGTCAAATTTTCCATGCCTAATCGTCTCGCAGACAACGAACTGACCGCTGAACTGCCTCAGATAGAGACTTTGAGCTTTCTGACTTCAGCAGATCGTCCAACCCCCACCTTTTTGAGAACATCGTAATGCGCTTTCAACCTGCTCTTTCAATCGCTTTATTCTGTAGCTGTACGGTCGCTGTCATCGACGCTCAGGCCATCGCTCAGACCTCCACCGATCTGCAGTCGCCCCAGCGGCCGATTTTTGAGCAGAACGACTCCGACGACGCTAGTGATTTGTTCTCGGATCGGGCAACCGGATCGTCATTGCTGGATCTCATGAATCGCCTTCAGCAGGCGGGTGGTCGGAGTGCCAGTGAGTTTGCTGAAGAGCAAAACGAGAGCTTCAATGAAGCTGTTGATGCTTTCCGTCAGCAACAGCAGCAGGACTTTGGTGGGCCAGAGGCGACACCCGAGACGCCTAAGCCTGCTGAACCATAGCCTCTTGAGGCCAGCGGTTCATTACTTTACCCAGTATGCTCAATTCCTGTGTTAGCTGGTCGAACTGATCTGGGGTTAAGGACTGAGGGCCATCAGATAATGCTTTTGCCGGGTCTGGGTGAACTTCAATCATCAATGAGTCTGTTCCTGCGGCAATGGCGGCTTTCGCCATTGATGGGACTAAGTCTGCCCAGCCGGTTCCGTGGCTAGGGTCAATCATGATCGGGAGATGGGTTTGCGATCGCAACACTGGTACCACCGCCAGATCAAGTGTATTGCGAGTGTACTGACGATCAAAAGAGCGAATACCTCGCTCGCAGAGAATAACATTGGGATTTCCCGCCGCCATAATATACTCAGCCGCCATCAACCACTCCTCAATCGTGGCTGAGATTCCCCGCTTCAGTAAAACAGGCTTATCCTGTGCCCCGACCTTTTTCAGCAGCGCAAAGTTATGCATATTGCGCGCCCCCACCTGCACGACATCTGCTACCTCTGCCACTACCTCAAGATCGGCCGTATCCATCACCTCAGTCATGATTCCTAAGCCCGTTTTTTCTCGGGCTGCAGCCAATAGGTCCAGCGCACTCTCACCATGTCCCTGAAAAGAATAGGGAGAGGTTCGAGGCTTGTAGGCACCACCGCGCAGAAAAGACGCCCCAGCAGCCTTGACGCGCTGGGCCACCTCCACAATCATGTCCTCATTTTCCACCGAGCAGGGACCCGCCACCAGAACCAGCGGGTGCTGCTCTCCGAAATAAACAGTTCCGTTGGGTGTCGGTACAGCAACCTCACTCGCCTCACCGTGTCGAAACTCACGACTGACACGCTTATAGGGCTTCTCTACCCGGAGAACCTTCTCAATCCACGGACTCAAATCCTGCAGATGATCTGGGTCGAGTTCCCGAGTTTCACCCACTAACCCAATCACCACTTTATGGCGACCAATGATCGGCTCAGGCGTAAGACCCCGATCCTTCATTTCTTGGTCAATGCGTTGAATCTCTGGCTTAGGGGTGCCGGATTTCATAACAATGATCATGAAAATCGCTCCAATGACTCGGGGTTACTTCCCCAGTCTAAGAGTTTTTCGATCCTTTCGCCCGCTGGCTCTCGATTACCCTTTCTGGGCTTTTCGTGAATCTTTCAAGCGACCCAAATTGAGCTTAAATTCTTTCAGACCCGCAGCACTGCCTTCAATGTCTTCGTCCCAAGATGCCGACAAAACACCATAGCTAATGCCACCCAACCCCAGCGTCAGACAGGTAACGCTGGCAGCAAGTGTCACAAAGGGAGGCAGAGAAACCCAGCCCTGTAAGGATGCGTAGTAGCTAAACGGGAAAACGCCAAACGCCAAAATAGAAGGGATGCCAGAGATGACCAGCACACGCTTCACCATGCGATCGCTGACTACTTTCGGGATTGCCGACTGCGCATTTTCTGCTTTACGCGTGGGCAAACGCCTCGGCGCTTTCTTTTCCTTCTTTTTCTTAGACGCTTTCTTAGGAGCATCTAGGCGAGGCTTCTTTTTCTTCTCAGCAACAGTTGGCTCAGCATCTGTGGCGAAACCTGCTGCTGAACTACCATCGTCTTTAGAGTTAGCTGCCATGAGAAGTCCTTCCCTTCGTTATCCTCGAATACCCAAACGCTTGATGAGTTCACGATAATGAACCGCATCGCGCTTGTTGATATAGGCCAGTAAGCGTTTCCGCTTACCAATCATCTTTAGGAGACCACGACGAGAAGCGTGATCCTTCTTATTGACCTTTAGATGTTCACTGAGCTTGCTGATCCGGTCGGTCAGCATTGCCACCTGAACATCTGCTGACCCGGTATCGGTCTCGTGAATCTGGTAGCCTTCGATGATTTCTTGTTTACGAGCTTGGAGCAGTGCCATAGATTATTTGTGGAATTTGCAAACACCGATTCTATCATAGACCTCCGTGAGACATGAACTGCCATAAAGTTCGCTAGGCTGTAGTTGGATCGTCGCTCAAAAAATCACGTTTTCATGCAGCAGCTCAAGCCGCTACAGGCTATATTTTCTCAGATGGACAGAGCCCTTGTCGCATACTCAGGAGGGATCGACAGTACTTTAGTGGCCAAAGTCGCCCACGACGTTTTGGGAGACCGCGCTCTAGCCGTCACCGCTGTTTCTCCTTCTCTGCTGTCCGAAGACCTTGAAGCCGCTAAAGCACAGGCTGCAACTATTGGCATTCTCCACCGGGTCACCGAGACCCACGAAATGGACAATCCCGACTACACTGCTAACCCGATCAACCGCTGCTATTTTTGCAAAAGTGAGCTGTACGATACTCTAAAGCCCCTAGCGCAGCAGTTGGGATATCAATATGTGGTTGATGGCGTCAACGCCGATGATCTGCAGGATTATCGGCCCGGAATCCAGGCAGCCAAGGAACGAGGAACGCGATCGCCCTTGGCTGAAGTTGGCTTAACAAAGCTAGAAGTCCGTCAACTTGCTCGGTTCCTTGAATTACCTTGGTGGGATAAGCCTGCACAGCCCTGTCTCAGCTCTCGATTTCCATATGGTGAGACGATCACCGCAGAAAAGCTGCAGCGGGTTGGGCAAGCAGAGCGCTATCTTCACAACTTGGGACACTGCACGCTACGGGTTCGCTCTCATGGCGATACCGCCCGCATTGAATTACCGGCAGAGCAGATTCAAGACTTTGTCACTGGGACCGACGTACCTGCTCTGGTCCAAGCTCTACAGAGCTATGGCTTTGTCTACGTTACTCTTGATTTAGAGGGCTTTCGCAGCGGCAAGCTCAATCAAGGTCTCCTTCGAGCCACGATTTAACGAAGGGGTAACCCGCCTCTGATCATTACGGCCCTCATACTGACGTTCCTTTAGCCCTCGTCTGACGGAGAATCGTCTACAGATGCATCCATTTCAACAATGACGACCGTGATGTTGTCCTGTCCTCCTTTTTCCTTTGCCGCCTCCACCAGTGCCTCAGCAGCTTGGCTGCAGGAATAGTCTTTGCTGAGATAGGGCGAAATCAAGTCATCTGATAACTCTTCGGTTAGACCATCGCTACATAAAAGCAGTCGATCTCCTTGCTGCACATCGAGAGGTTGAATATCAATCTGATTGAGTTCTTCACGGCCCAAGCATTGGGCTAGCACATGCCGCCAGGGATGGACGCGGGCTTGCTCCGGCGTTAATAACCCTGAACCTACAGCCTGCGAAATCCAGGTATGGTCTTTTGTAATTTGCTCAAGCTGTTGCTCTCGAAGGCGATATAGCCGAGAGTCGCCAACATGGACGCACCAAGGCGGATCGGCCTCTGGAAAAATAACGACAACAATTGTTGTGCCCATATCAGAGCGTTCTGGATGAGCCTGCTGATTGTCCAAGATATGCCGGTTAGCTTCTAGAAGCATATCTCTGAGAAATGTCGTGGGTTCAATCTGAGTGCTCCAATGAGCACAGAGGTAATCCTGAATCGCCTCCGTCGCAATCCGGCTGGCCTCCTCACCTCCCGCATGTCCGCCCATGCCATCAGCAACGATAAAAAAGCGACCCTCTGGATCATCTATGTAGTAAGAGTCTTGATTGGCAGATCTCACCAATCCCTGATCACTTAATCCAAAAAATTGGCGTTTCATACCCGAATCAAATTATTGATAGTGTGGTGGCCTACAGTCAAAATCTAGAGCATCCGTTCGTAGCGATCATAGCGGTTAATACGTCTCATCATCCGTAGAAAGCCAATCCCAATGACCCCAGAGAAGAATATCGCAATTCCTGCCAACCAGAGGTATTTGTTAACTAATAAAATAGTGGCTGAGAGAATGAATGCTCCCATCAGAAGAGCATAGTTTGTTCCCATCACGGTGTAGCTGAGCCGTCGAAGAATACGATCTGTTTCTTGAGAACGGACTCGCATGCGCAGATCGCCCTGCTCTAGCTTATCGAGGGTTTGCTCCACACGACGGGGTAAATTGATTGCAGTATTGCTGACCTGTGCTGCTTGTCGACTTAATTCGTTCAACAAGCCACTTTGTTGATCTTGAGAAAAGCTTCCACGTGTCATAAGCTCTGTCGCAAACGGTTGTGCAACCTCCATAAAGTTAAATTCAGGGTCTAGCCCTTTCCCCACACCTTCTATCGTAGAAAATGCACGCATCACAAAGGTGAAGGTGGCAGGAAACCGAAAGGGCTTGTCATAGGCAATCTCAAATAGATCATCTCCGATCTGGGCGACTGATTGGGTTTCAAAGGGCTGATCAATGAAGTTATTGAGCATATACTGCATAGATCTGCGGATGGGACCCATGTCATCGACAGGTGAGAGTGCCCCTAAGTCTATCAGAGCAATGATCAGTTGATTGGCGTCCTTGTTGGTGATGCTAAAAAATACATTTAAGAGTTTCTCTCGGGTGACGGAAACGACCTGGCCCATCATGCCGAAGTCATAAAAAATTAGGGCCCCTTCAGGACTCACGGCTAAGTTGCCGGGATGGGGATCAGCATGAAAGAAGCCATGATCGAGCAGCTGATGGAAGTAAGCTTTAGCCCCTAGTTGAGCAATGACCTTGCGCTCGAGGCCAGCCGCTTCAAGGGCTTCATAATCGCTAATCTTAATGCCAGGAACATACTCAAGGGTCAAAGCCCGCGGCGTGGAATAGCGCCAAAATACACGAGGTACATAGACCCAGGCATATTCACGAAAGTTTCGCCGAAAGGTATCAGCGTTGCGCCCCTCGTTGAGATAATCGATTTCTTCGTAGAGAATGCGACAGCATTCTTCATAGATACCCAGCCAGTCGCGCCCAGGCCCCCATTTAGGATGATTTTGAAAGTAATGGGTGATGCCCTTCAGGATCTGCAGGTCAATCGAAAACAATCTCTTGAGACCTGGTCGTTGCACCTTAACAACAACTGTCTCTCCTGAGGACAACTGGGCGCGATGCACCTGTCCTAGACTAGCTGCGGCAAGCGGTACAGGATCAAAAGAGCTAAAAAGTTGGGGAATGGTCTTCCCAAAATCCTGCAAGATGATTTTTTCAACTAGCTCGTACCCGAAGGCGGGGACCCGGTCTTGAAGCTTAGCTAATTCTTCGACATATTCTGCCGGAAATAAATCGGCCCGGGTCGAGAACAGTTGGCCGATCTTGATGAATGTGGGGCCAAGCTCTAGCAGCGTCTCTCGAATCCAAATGGCTTGAGCTCGACGCCGCTGAGCCCTCTGCCCTTCGAGGTTCTCGCCTCTGTAGCTCCAGCTTCGATTCATCCACCAGCGAGAGGCTAGTAACTGAAGCACGAAGGTCCAGATATCAATGAATCGCCGCCTGTGGGAGTATCGCTCTCGATTCCAACGATAGGCGTGACGTTGTTCTTTCGTGGTCACCAAAGAAGCCAACAAAATTGACACTGAGGCTACTCAGAATGGCTGCGATATTTTTGCAGAGCGGAACGGAGCTGAGCAATCTCAGCTCGTAGATCGTCAATCGTTTCCTGAAGATCTGCAGGTTGATGGACAGTTGTTGCTTCTCCAGTCCCAGCGGTTGCTTCGGCGGCCTGAGCTCTTTCCATAACTTGGCTGGTGAACTGTCGCAGGCGCTCTCGCTGCTCAGCATCAAATTTACCAGCGTTGCTCACCGTTTCTGTTAGCGTTTGCTCAACCGCTTCATAGAAAACTTCTGCCGTGGCTCTGCCAAGGAAAAAAGCATGGATTAAAGGATTGCTCATGGGGAATATTTTGGTTGGGCTTTACAAAAATTATAGCTTGCTCGCTCCCTATCCCCACCTAACTTACGCTCCAAGTTTTCCAAGAGTGCTTAATTCAATCAGGCACTGCTCAGTTCTGCTCTTAAAACAAACCTATCAGAGGCGGCTGTCTCAAACCATCAAATTTGTGGTGTTAGAAACTCGCGGTCGGGGGCATCAGACAGATCGAAGTCTTCGGGTAGGGGTGAGACCTCTGCGGGGCGGTCTGCTTCTTCATCTACCGGCGATGTTGTTTGATAAGCTGACTGGCTGGGGACGATGTCAGCCCAGTCACTCAGTGCAGGGCTGTTATCTTCTTGAGGAATCGCTAGTCCTGCAGGGGTCAACTCATGAGGTATTTCACCGATCTCAGACTCTACAATTGAGTCTCTGGGGGCAGGCTGACTTGAGCGTAGAGTCTGTCTGCCTGCTGTGCCTGTGATGTTCTCTCTTTTGACAGGTTCCTCAACGTTTGCAAAATCTTGTGGTCTAGGGCCTGGTTCTGGAGCGAGATTGCCTACTGCATTATTTGTTGGGTTAAGGTCTGAACTCTCAGCCTTTGGTCTGGGAGGGAAAGATTCTTTTTGAACTTTTGTACTTTTGGGACTGACAGCCTGGGGGGCTGAAAATTGAGAAAGGTAGTTAAACCGTAGTACAAAGCCGAAGCCTAGTCCCATTACGCCTGCAATGGCGCTAGTGAGCCAAAGAAAGCGTGTCGGAAATTTTGGATGATTTGGATGAGTCAGGGGCTTTGAACGGGTAGACATGTCTTTTAGGGGGGTAGACGGCGGTACTAGGAGAGATGCCGCCACTTCAGCCTCGGCGGTTGCGTTAGGAACTTGTCTGTGGGGCTTTAGGGGGGCAGAGGAGGGCTTTGCGGTCGAAGCACCCTGGAGCTGGGTCGTCTTCTGAAGGTGTGTAACGGTTGCTTTGATCTTTGGTGGTTTAGATGGAGGCATTGGCCTCAACAGCGCCAGCCACTGCTCAATTGATTGAGGACGCTCTGAAGCTCTCAGCGCCATGCCAGTGAAGACTGCCTGCTCACTGGCATGGCTCAGTTGTGGATAAAATTGACGAGGTGAAGGCAGTGACGTTTGCTGCCTTGATGTTGCACACACAGGCCGATGGCCGGTTAATAGGGTGTAAAAAGTGGCCGCAAGGGCGTAGACGTCAGTAGCGGGGCTTAAACCCTGATTGGAGGAGTATTGCTCAGGCGCGATGTAACCTGCTGAGCCTGAGTTTAGCGACCCTGACATCAGTGACTTCTCCAGACCGAGGTCTGTAAGAACGATGCGGTTGTCTGCTGCCTGCAGTAGCAGATGCTCGGGCTGTAGAGATCCGTGCAGACAATTTTGCCGGTGCAGGGCACTTAGAGCGGGAGCAACCTGAAAAATATATTCAACCGCTTTTTCCTCTGAAAAGGAGTGCTTCGCCGTAAGTTCCCCTAGAGATTCTCCAACGAGATGATCCATGACCAGGAAGGGTAACTCTAATTCCACGAACAAATCGTTGATGTGGATGAGATGAGGGTGAGATGCTTGCGCCGCTCTCTGAGCCGCAGAGATGAATCGCTGTACTATCCTGGGCTGATTGGGGTTTAATTCAGGGCGGTTGCGGAGGGTCTGAATAGTAACAGTTTTGTCTAAGCAACGATGGGTCGCACGATAGATAATTAGGCTGTCGGACTGGCTCAGAATGCTATCTAGACGGTATTTACCCTGCTGGAGAGTTGTACCAGTGAGAAAAACATCCGGGGTCAGTGCTGAACTCATGTTTTTTGTCTAGGGTGGGATTGCACAGGCCGGCAACAGAGACGCTTTTGGAAGCTGGTGCCACGTGATTTTGTGGAGCTTGTGCTTCAAAAGTGGTGGGTGCTTGGGCTTCAGGAAATCACACTATCATTTTTGTGTCAATGGATGTGTGATCTTCTTCACGATTTGAACACTGATAGTATGCCCGCGGCGATTACGCCAATGAACTTGGAGGCCTCTTTTAGGCGTATGGCAATCAGACGTGCTGTCGTCTGATGTGAAAATCTGAAGATGGGCCATCTAATCTGATGAGAGATACCCTTCTACCAAAAGATCAGGGCCTAGGGTGCGCCAGTGAACTCTTTCTAGAGTGATGGCGCTGGTCATTTTGTTGAGGTTTAGCTCGCCAACGGGAGAAGGAGCACTGAGGCCGCCTACAATTTTTGGAGCTACAAATGCTAGGACTTTTTGTACAACACCATCTGCGATTGCAGGGGCTGCTAGGGTTCCTCCACATTCCCAGAGAACGGATAGGATGTCTCGCTGATTGAGATAGTTCATGGCGTGAAGCGGAGTTAGAGACTCTAGATTGACCACTTCTACGCCTTGCTCAATGAGTTCGGTTTGAAACTGGGGGTTGGGATTGCCTTCGGTTAAGACTAGAGTCGCTGCTTCCTCTTGATCCCAAAGGTGGGCTGTTTTCGGTAGTTGGAGGGAGCGGGTCATCACCACTCGTAAGGGATTGGGGGAATTACCACCGACGTGACTTGTGAGGCGAGGGTTGTCGTGGCGTACGGTGTTGCCGCCCACAATGACAGCGTCACAGGTTGATCGGAGTTGATGAACGTGGGTGCGAGCGGCTTCTTGGGTCACCCAGGCGCTGTGACCTTGAGAGGTGGCAATCTTACCATCAAGGGTCATGGCGTATTTGAGGGTACCGAAAGGACGTTGATGCAGGGTGCGGTGGATGAATGCTTCGTTAACGTCTTGGCAAGCTTGCTCTTCGACACCTACGATCACTCGGATATTGGCAGACCGCAGCCGTTCAATGCCGCGACCTGAAACTCGCGGGTCGGGGTCGACCATGCCGACAACGACTCGGGCGACCTGAGCGTTAATGAGAGCTTCGGTGCAGGGTGGCGTGCGTCCGAAATGGTTGCATGGCTCTAGGCTGACATAGGCGGTGGCTCCAGTGGCTTGCTTGCCTGCTGCCCGTAGCGCAAAAACCTCGGCATGGGGCTCTCCGGCTTGAGGATGAAAGCCTTCGCCGACAATCTCTCCGTCACGAACAATGACGCAGCCAACGAGTGGATTGGGGGCGGTGCGACCTGCAGCTTGTTGAGCAAGCGCTAGGCAGCGCTGCATCATCTTTTGATGTTGCTGTATCTCTTTGGGGGGGACGATATCTGTCTCTAACCCTTCTGGTTGAATGTCTGTCACGTCTGTGCTCTATTGCCCTATGCGATGCTTTGCCGCTTCTAATGAATTCTAATGCAAGAGCTACCCTGGACTTCTATTACATAAGCCAGCACACTGAAGCTGAGGTTCTCTGGGGAGCTTGATATCTGGAATGACGGTTGATGTTCGCCCAACGCTATGGGTCTCTCTGTTGACGGTGAGTTTGGCTTACGGTCTGCTCGGCTGGCAGTTGTCTGCACAGAATATTCTCTGGTCTGTTGGGGCACTCATTGGCATTTGCGCTTCTACGATCGCCCTAATGTGGGGTGGCGGACTGATGGGCCGTATGATGCGGATTGGTCCTCGGGGTGTGATTACAATGCTCATTTTCAGTTTGTCGCTGACTCTGGCGGCTTCTGCTCCAACAGCGTTTGTTGAGGTTCTCATTTTGGTCTTGACTCAGCTGTTTGCCCGATTGGAGTTTCAAACGGCTGGATTTAGTCGTGTCGTGACGCTTGTGATTCTTTTATCTATCTCGAGTACAGCGTTTAGCGGTGGTTGGTTGGTTGGGATGTACTTCTTCCCTAGCAACCCGCTCTGGTTGAGTTGATTTACAGACTAAATAGGGAAACAAGCATTGCTTGTTTCCCTGAACTTTGAAATATGTAATGTAAATGGTCGTTGGGTTAAGGGTTTATTTAAAACCAACCGCAGCTTGCCAGACAAAGGCCAACAAGAAAAAGAACACGGGAATGACTGGCATTACGTCCACTACGGGAGAAAATGCGGAGTAGGCTTCCGGTAATTTTGCCACCAGCAGGGCTGCTTCCATCGAATTTTCCTTCCAACACAGCTTGTATAATCGATATGTATCTTAACATGCATCGGGGACCGAAATTCTGGGTGGCGATGGTTGTTATCAAAACGTTTTTCTAAGGGACCGTCAACCGGAGATTGTGGCGCATTTCAATTTTCCCTGCACGCAAGAAAGCCTTTATTCTAGCTGGCTTTGGTTGGTAGCCAGGATAACGACTTGCTGTGTTTCGATAGTCTGAACGCCTCGCGTTGCTTTGGAAATAGCGACAAGCTTATCTAGCACGGTCTGGTTGGGGAGCTGGCCTTTAAAGATGACCCGACTGTCCTGTTGAGTGATCTCTAATGTCTTCAAGAGCGGCTCTAGCTCAGGATCTTGCCCCATTTTGAGCGTGATCTGCTTTGCCAATCCTTGCCGGTCATACTGGCCGTCTGGCCCCACAAACTCAGCCGGTAAGGTATGGATTGGCTCTAGTTCGGGAACAGAGTTAACGTAAATGCGCCGAGGAGTCTTGGCTTCTTCTGGGTTGACGGTGACGCGGCCAGGACGAATGCGAATTTTCCTGCGCACAGGATGATAATCGTGTGGATAAAACTCTCGATGAGAATGGTGAGAATTTTTCAGGGAGGGGAATGGACGAATATATTGCCGGTAATGAATTCCTGGATGGGGCTGGAGAAAGACTCGTTTGCGCTTGAATGGGAACTTTCGGCGCAGCCGACGTTGCTTGAAGGGATGTGGTCTAAAACGATGAAAGTGTTGGGGAGAAGAGTGCCGACGTCGCCCCCTAAGTTGAGACGAATGCACTTTCAACGATGCGTTGAGCAGGTGCCCTTCTGAAGCTTGAACTGCTTCTAATGTCGAAAGGGCGAGTAAGGTTGTCAGGGGCAACATGAGCGCTTTCACGTTGTTCACCTCCATGGGTGGATTAGATTTAGAGGCTTGACCCGCAGAGTAATACCTGTGCTCGGGGCTACGTTTCTTTTGCGATCGCAAACTTAAACTCACCCTCACCGGCTGTACAGGACGCCTCCCTTTTCACGGTACAGTTTTTCTCGGATAAAGACAGGCATCACCGATTAGTCAGGGGGATTGGCAATCAAGCGATGGCCGCTGGGATTGGCCCGTCAACGCTTTAATCTGAAATTCGGCCCTAAAAAAGCGCCCCTGCTACAGCAAGGACGCTTTTTTGAAGAGCATGATTCAGTCAGAGAAGGCCTCTTGGAGAAGGGGCTATGACTGTCAGCCTATGCAGGCCAGATGCCGCGGATGATGTCCTGAAGTGGAGTTAGGAAAGGCATTTGACAGATGGCGAAGGCAAAAACAGCGCCGCCACAGCCGCCAATCCAGAACCCGTTAGAGAAAGAACTCCAGCCTTCGCTTGTACCTAACTCTGAAGGAGGATTAGGTGTTGTACAGGTTGCGGCAGGTTGGCTGACGCCCGCACTGATGTAAAGAGACAAAGCGATGGTCAATACACTGATTAACCCAACCGCCCCTAAAGCACCTGCGATATCGCCGATCTCAGCACCCCGGTTGGGGCCCAAAATCGCAAAAGGACCATAGAGAAAATAGCCGTGAGCCATACCCACTTCTAGGCCGCGGCTGTTGGCCGAAAGTCCCTTGCGGTAAGCAGGTAGATTGTTGATAAAAGTTTTAACAATACCTGAAGAATTGACTGGAGTTGCGAGGTTTCCCACCTGGGGATCGCCACCAGCTTGAACCATATCCATTGTCATGAAGTTGTTCTCCTCTCAAATCGGACAGCCCCTCGCAGTCGTCTCAAAGCAGGGGTGACAGTGAAAATTTTAGATTTCTCTCGCATAAATCATCGCATACAACTTGTTGCCATCTGTCAATTGCAACGAATTGCTAAGTCAGATGGATCTTTCTTCTTGTTTCTTTACAAAAATGGGCTCCCTTTTTGTTTTCTAAGATCGGATTTTTAAGTGTCAAGAAAATAGTAGGTCGGTCTAAGATGTTTGAGGCACTGTTGAATAGACCCGTGAATATGATGCTTCAGAAGTTGCGAGATAGTCAGCAGACAGACGGCGCTCAGTTGGAGGGCGAGCCGTCGATGGTGAAGAGTTTTGGGCAAGATCAGGAGGCCGTGATTGCAGCTAGCTCTGGCGTAGCGATTTGCGATCGCACCCACTGGGGTCTTCTAGAACTCAAAGGAGCAGACCGTCTCAGCTTTTTGCACAACCAGAGCACCAATGATTTGAAGGCTCTGAAGGTTGGGCAGGGCTGCGACACCGTGATTTTGACCTCTACAGCCCGCACGATCGATTTGGTGAGTGCCTATGTCACTGAAGATTCGATTTTGTTATTGGTGTCTCCTAGCCGCCGAGAGCAGCTGCTGCAGTGGTTTGACCGCTATATTTTTTTTGGGGACAAGGTTGAATGTTGCGATCTCACCCATACCCTAGCTACCTTTAGTCTTCTCGGTCCTGAATCCCAGGCTCTGCTAGAGAAATGGGGATTAGCTTTACCTACCGAGCTGCACCAACATCAGACCGTCACCGTCGAGGACATTACTCTGCGGATTGCAGTGGGCAGCGGACTCTCGACTCCGGGTTATACGCTACTTGTTTCGTATGAACAGGCTGCTGAGCTATGGCAGATGTGCAGACAAGCTGGAGCGGTACCGATGGGCACTCAAGCCTGGGAGCAGCTTCGAGTACAGCAAGGTCGACCCTCCCCAGATGCCGAGCTCACAGAAGACTATAACCCCCTAGAGGCTGGACTTTGGCACGCAATCTCTCTAGATAAAGGCTGCTACATTGGCCAGGAGACAATTGCCCGTCTTAACACTTACAACGGCGTGAAGCAGCAGCTTTGGGGTATCCAGCTTGAAGAATCTGCTGAACCCGGTGCTTCCCTGCTGCTGGAAGATCGGAAAGTTGGCATACTCACCAGCCAGGTTCAGACGGCTGATGGCTACCTCGGGTTGGGCTATATCAAAACAAAAGCAGGTGGAGCGGGCCTTAAGGTTCAAATTGGAGAGGCCACGGGGACCGTTGTTGCTGTCCCTTGTTTAACCCGTGCCATTCCAACAAGTGAATGAAGATACAGAAACTCCTAAAATAGAGAACATTGACGTCAATTCGAGGTCGATTTGGGCACATCTACGTTAGACGCAACCGATAAAATTAAGCCAGACTGGGCGGGGGGCGACTGGCTCTCCCGATTTGTGAATCTGTTAATCCAGACGAAGCCTATCTATTCAGTCATGAAGCAGCAGGCCCGTCGGGTGCTGATCAAAACGGCTGAAACGAACGGCATCCCCTGGCGTCAGAACTATGAGCAGCTAGAGGCATCCAATGTCAAATTGCTTTTGGAGACCGTAGAGCGGCCCGTTACCTATCCTGACTACTATCAAGTGCCTTTCCATGCCTACGCTGAGGGAAATCTCTGTTGGCCCGCTGCCTTTGAAGCCGAGTCTGCCACCTATTCAATGGCGCTTCGAGTGTGGCCGCAAGAAGACTTAACCTGGGAAGATGCTCAGGCTCGCCTACGCTCCAGTTTCCATCAGGTTTTAGCGGAGCATGGACCTCGTCAAGTGGAGCGAATCCTTGATATTGGTTGCTCTGTGGGCGTCTCGACCCTGATGCTTCAACGCTTTTATCCTCAGGCGAAAACAATCGGTCTCGATTTATCGCCCCATATGTTGAGCGTGGCGAAACTTCGAGATACGCACCAGGAGATCGCTGAATGGCGACATGCGAAGGCTGAGGAAACTGGGTTTGAGAGCCAGTCCTTTGATTTGGTTACCCTTCAGTTTGTGATTCATGAGCTGCCACGACAGGCCACCGCAGAGATCTTTCAAGAGGTCTATCGTCTGCTGAACTCAGGGGGATGCATTGCCCTGGTAGACAACAATCCAAAGTCACCCGTGATTCAGAATTTACCGCCCGCACTTTTTACTCTGATGAAGAGTACAGAGCCCTGGAGTGATGACTATTACACCTTTGATGTGGAGTCAGCTCTTGAAGCAACGGGGTTTGAAGCCGTCGTGACGGTGGCTAGCGACCCGCGCCATCGGACGATTGTCGCTAGGAAGCCTTAAATAACTGCTGCTGTGCGGTCTTGGCAAGCTGAATCAGATCTGTTGCTTCAGGACGGTCTGCTTGCTGCTGCATCTGCATCCAGAGCAAAAACTCAATATTGCCCGCAGGACCAGGACAGGGAGACCAGGTAAGACCGGCGTACTGCCAGCCCAGGGTCTCGGCTGCTGTGAGGACAGTTGCGATCGCATCTCCTTGAGCTACTGGATCCCTAACCACGCCTTTTTTCCCAATCCGCTCCTGACCCACCTCAAACTGAGGCTTGACCAGCAGCACCACTTCACGGGGCGGCCGCAGCAGCGCCCAAAAAGCAGGCAGCACCTTCGTCAACGAAATAAACGAAACATCCATCACTCCCAAATCAGGAACCTGGGCATCAGGAGCATAGAGATCATTCGGCTTCAGATAGCGAATATTCGTGCGCTCTTTGAGAATGACGCGGGGATCTGTGCGCAGCTTCCAGGCCACTTGTCCGTAGCCGACATCAACCCCGTAGACCTGTTGGGCGCCGTTCTGCAATAGACAGTCCGTGAAGCCACCTGTGGAGATACCGCCATCGAGAGCAACACGATCTTTAACCTGAATTGGAAACGTTTGCAGAGCCTGAACTAGTTTTTCTCCGCCCCGCGAAACGTAAGGAGGCCGTTCTTTGACCGTTACTTTGGCATCAGTGGGCACTTGAGTGCCCGGTTTATCAACCAGCTGCTGATTGACTTTCACTTCACCCGCACGAATCAGGCGCTGGGCACGCTGACGAGAATTACAAAGATTTAGCTCAACCAGTAAAGTGTCAAGGCGTTGCTTGGACAAAGATTCGGATGCTCCTACAGGACAACCATCTCTATTTTGTACTCTAGACGGGCGATTTTAGGGTGGTGTCTTGATTCACTCTACTTTTTTGTGTCGTCAGCCAGAAGTGCCTGTCGTGAATCCTTTCGGCTTTTTTTTGTCAACTCGCTTTAAATAGAGGTTCTGGACAATACTGGTTTTAAGATGCGTCATCGCTGCTAGCCAAAGACTTTGCCATGTTCGATTCCGATCTCAAGATCGATAAGCAACGTAGTCAGCTTCAAGATCTTTACAATGCCTGCCCTGCTGTTGCACAAGAGATTGTGCAGCTTCTTGCCGTTGTTTATGAACCGGTTAATCGCACCACCATCATGGAGTGCCTTAACAAGCTGGGGATTCGAGATCTTGATCAAGCCCCCTTTATTAGTAAAAATCTGAAGCCGTATATTGATGGGCTGCTCGATGCAGGATTATTGTTGCAAGAGCGTGGTCAGGGACCACAGTGTCATCCATTCATTGCAGAGATCGCAACTCGTGATGCTGTGAAGGCAGGGCGGTTTGCTGTCTACGCCCGGGTGGTCCAAAAGGCAATCCCAATTTACTACCCTCATCAAAATGCTCCTCGGCGATTTAAGAGTGAAGCACAATTCCTTCGTGAGGCCCGTATTGACTTTTATCGGCAGGACTTCGCTTCTTTTGAAGCGCAGATCAAAGACTACCACCAAGCTAAATACCCTCAGGACAAACTGACTCAGGCAGAGGTGATCGCTACGATTTGCAGTAATCCCTTTGATGCTGAATGGTTCCAATCGCTGTCTCCGAACTTCTATGAGCTTGGCCTCTACGGTATTTTCGACCATTCTGTCTTGACGTTGGCAAACTGCGAAGAAGCCTTTGAGATGCTTCTGGAAGAGTCTGTGGCTGAGAATTCTCGCTGTTCCGCGGCTTTAAAGCTGATGCTGGCGGAACAGCTTCTGTTGCGTGGCGATGTCGAAGAGGTTCCTGCGGTGCTGGAGTCACTCGCTCAGCTTTCAGAAGACAGCGCAGCCACCTATTGGGGCTGGCTGGCGTTCTTACAGGGAGACACCTCGAAGGCCATTGCCCACTACACTCGGGCGCTGACCCACCTCCGGGCAGTCAAAAAGAAACGTAAGGCCTACTTTGGCAACATCAGTGGTTTATTCTTTATTCTGGCGCTGCTCCAGGACGGCTCTCCAGAACGACTCCAGGAAGCCCAGAGCTATACCCAGCAGATGGTTCGTCAGCCCAAGCACTACTGGCTGCGAACCACCTATGTCTGGCTCAATCAATTTCTACAACTCCAGCAGGGTGATTTATCATCAAAAGCCTCTCTACTAGGAGCCTACATCCATCCCTACGAGGGACACCATAGCCTAGATATTCTCTTTGGCTCGCTGTGTCAGTACTGGGTCAATGCCGATCGTGCCCAGAAAAAACTGCCCCGCATACTGATGCCCCTCTATCAACAGGCCATGCGATCGGGATATCACTGGGTGGCGATGGAGGTGGCGTCACTGCTGGCCAAGCTAGAGCCTGACGCCACTTATGAGACCCAATCCGAGATTTTGCGACAGGGCAGCGGCATTCAACCGCTCGTGAATATTATTCACACTCTGGAGCCTTGGGAGATGAGCCTCAAGGCGTTGGCCAAGCTCCATCAAGAGCCAGTCTCTCCCGTAGCCTCAGATTTTAGGATGGCTTGGTTTATCACTCTATATGGCAAAAACTGGTCCCTGCAGCCCCGTGAGCAAAAGCTGAGTGCAAAGGGAGGCTGGAGTAAGGGACGTCCCATTGCCATGAAGCGTCTCTATAAGAATCCGTCGGGTGAGTTGGAGTACCTCTCTGCTCAGGATTTGCGGATTTGCAATCAAATTGAAACCTACTCCACCTATGGCTACCACAGCGGAACTGAGTATCGGTTTGCAGAGTGTGCGATCGCAACTCTCATCGGCCATCCCTATGTTTTCTGGGAAGAGACCCCTACCATCCCTATTGAGGTCGTTAAAGGGGAACCTGAACTGCTGATTCAAAAAGAAAAAGCGGGTCAACTAGCGCTGACTCTAACGCCAAACTTTAAGTCAAATGACGAAATTGTAGTGATTAAAGAAACCCCGACGCGGCTTAAGGTGATTAAGATTCAGGCAGACCATCATCAAATTGCCACGATTCTGGGCCAGAAGAATCGCCTTACAGTGCCGGAACGAGCGAAGGAGCAGGTGCTCGCGGCCATTAACGCCGTCTCTAATCTGGTCACCGTCCAGTCTGATATCGGCGGCGGCGTGGCTAGTGCGACAGAGGTGCCGTCTCAAGCAACGCCCCATGTTCACCTATTGCCCGCTGGAGAAGGTCTCAAGGTGGCGGTTTTTTCACGCCCGTTCCCTGAAGGAGGCCCCTACTATCGACCCGGCAGCGGTGGCGAAACCGTCATTGCTGAAATTGGCGATCGGCGACTGCAAACCACTCGCGATTTGAAACAAGAACGGAAATTGTCTAAGACTGCGATATCGGCCTGCCCGACGCTGCTTCGACACGAGGGCCAAGAGAGTGAGTGGCTATTAGAAGAGCCCGAGAACTGTCTAGAGCTATTGCTAGAGCTGCAGGATTTAGGTGACCATATCGTCCTGGAGTGGCCAGAGGGCGAGAAGCTGCGCGTCAGCCACCGAGCCGATGTCGGTCAGTTTCAGCTTCAGATCAAGCGTCAGCGGGACTGGTTTGCCGCTAGCGGTGAACTGCAGCTTGCTGACGATGAGGTGCTAGACATGCAGGCACTGCTGAAGCTGCTAGAGCAAACCCCCAGCCGCTTTATCCCCCTTGGCGACGGCCAGTTTGTGGCCCTGACCCAGGAATTTCGCAAGCGCCTCGATGAGCTGCGGGCCTACTCTGAAACACAGGGGGATGGCCTCCGCTTTCACCCCCTGACGGCAGTGGCTCTTGAGGATATGGTCGATGATGTGGGCCAACTCAAGGCAGACAAGCATTGGAAAGCCCACGTCAAAAAACTGAAGGATGTCAAAAAATTTCAGCCGAAACTTCCCTCAACGCTGCAGGCAGAGCTGCGAGATTATCAAGAAGAAGGATTTGAGTGGCTAGCGCGACTCTCTCACTGGGGCGTCGGGGCTTGCTTGGCTGATGATATGGGCTTAGGTAAGACGCTACAGGCGCTGGCGGTGATTCTCACTCGTGCACCCCAGGGACCCACGTTAGTGATTGCACCTACATCTGTGGGGATGAACTGGCTCAGCGAGGCCCAGCGGTTTGCGCCTACGCTGAAGCCGCTGCAGTTTGGGAACAGTGACCGACAGCAGCTATTGGATCAGCTCCAGCCCTTTGATTTATTGGTGTGTAGCTATGGTCTTCTGCAGCAGGAAGACGTGGCTCAGATGCTGGCTAAGGTCGAATGGCAAACCACTGTTCTGGACGAGGCCCAGGCGATCAAGAATATGGCGACAAAGCGATCGCAAGCGGCCATGAATCTCCAGGCTGGGTTCAAGATTCTGACCACGGGCACGCCGATTGAGAATCATCTCGGGGAGCTATGGAATCTCTTTCGATTTATTAATCCGGGTCTATTGGGATCGCTGGATCGCTTCAATCAACGGTTTGCTACACCCATTGAGAAATATCAGGATCACCAGGCTCGCCATCGCTTAAAAAAGTTGATCCAGCCGTTCTTGTTGCGGCGAACTAAAAATCAGGTTTTAGAAGAGCTGCCCTCTCGTACGGAAATTACGCTACAGGTGGAGCTGAGTCAAGAAGAGATGGCGCTGTATGAAGCGCTGAGGAGGGATGCGATCGCAAAGCTAACCGAAAGCGATTCCGAAGCCGGAGCCAAGCATCTTCAGGTTTTGGCTGAAATCATGAAGCTGCGTCGCGCCTGCTGCAATCCTCAGCTTGTTGTCCCCAAAGCTCCACCTCCGAGTGCCAAGCTGCAGCTATTCAGCGAAACCTTAGCAGAGCTGCTGGCCAACCATCACAAAGCCCTTGTATTCAGCCAGTTTGTGGATCATCTCCAAATTCTGCGACAGTATTTAGACAAACAAAAGATTGCCTACCAATATTTAGATGGCAGTACACCCGCAAAAAAACGTCAGGAGCGCGTCAATGCCTTCCAGGCCGGGGAGGGAGATGTCTTTTTAATCAGCCTCAAAGCAGGGGGCACCGGGCTAAATTTGACCGCCGCTGATTACGTGATCCATATGGACCCCTGGTGGAACCCAGCCGTGGAAGATCAGGCATCAGATCGGGCACACCGCATTGGGCAACAGCGTCCGGTAACGATTTATCGCCTCGTTGCTAAGGGCACCATTGAAGAGCAAATCGTCGATCTCCATCAGCACAAACGCGATCTGGCGGATAGTTTATTGGAAGGAGCAGAGATGAGCGGCAAGATCTCTACCGATGAGCTGCTGCGCCTGATTCATGAGGGATAGTGACTTTCTCCTCAGCAACACTCTTTTCCACTGCAATTTTAGAGATGCCCGCCTGGACGGTTGATGGGACTGCCAGTTGTGTCAAAGCATTTGGGTGACGTGCCAGGGAATTCTTGAATAAAGGCTTGAAGCATGATGGGATCACTCTTGAAAACGATCATCCATACCGAAAAGAAACCCGTGTTACGGGCTGCAACAATGATGAGTTTGCGTATCTCTTCTGAATCGTTTTGAGAGAGTGCATGAAAGCAATTCTGTGCATCCTGCCACGCTCGCGATCGCTGTTGCCATCTTTCCAATGCAGCGGAACCCGAAGCATCAGTATCAAACTCATCTGGAAATTTATCCAGACCCGTCAATGCAAGCGTTGCTTCAGCCCTTTTTTGAAGCACGTCACCCAATTGAGGGTTAGGTAGTACCTGACCTTCGCGGGTATAGACGTAGGCCAAGAACGTGTTGTCCTGATCGGGCAGTAGAACTTTGTCGCGAGAAACATCCTTATCGCTTTTTGTCGAGTTGCAGTTTACACACCCCAACAAGAAGTTACCCCAGTCTTCTCGTAGCTCAGGGTAGAGATTTTTGGGGCGAACGTGTTCAACAGCCAGATTTGTCTTGATGGGGCGTTCACAATAGCTACAATAGTCTCCCAAACGGTTGACCAGGAATGGTTTAGCTGCTCTATAGTCACTGAAGGTTTGAGGGGCATCACCTCGTTCAACGGGCCTCATTCGTTGTGATTGTTCCCCTGTGCTGCTAGACGCTGTATTTCTAGAAACGCATCGGAGGCAGGATTATCAGGGTAATGAGCGGTTAGCTCATCTAATTTTCGCTTCGCTTCCAGTAGTTCAGGGTCATCTTCTGAACGACCTTCACGGAGAAGGGAGAAATAACGTTTTGATGCTGCTTTTTGATCCACATATCGCTGGCTAGTATAAGGTTGATCAACTCCCTGGATAAACCGGGCAATCTCTTCAACGCCGCGATTAGCATATTCAATTTGCGGTTCATCATCTAGGACAATCAGTTCTCCCGGCTCAAGAGACTGAATGATAAAAGGGGAATGACTGGTGACAATAAATTGAATTTTTGGAAAGGTTCGCTTGAGGTCGTCAACTACACGACGCTGCCATTTTGGATGGAGATGTAAATCAAGTTCATCAATAAGTATTACACCATCAGTTTCCTGCAGCACTTTATCTTCAAGGTGGGGATTCATCCAGGCAGCACGATAGGCAATATCAGCGACAAGAGATAGCATAATGCGCTGACCATCGCTTAGGCTTCCATAGGGCTTGATATCGCCATTATCAAACTCAACAACCAGATCATACTGCCGAATGCTATACTCTATGCTCGTTGCTCCTGGAATGCATGAACACATCGCATAAGTCACTGTTTGGAACAAGAGGCTTTCAGTATTTTCTTGCAAGCCAGAAAACTGTTCGTCACGCAACCAAGAAAAAATGTCTGGAATAGCTAATTTACCCTTCAGACAATCCTGATAGCCATAGCGTCGGGATAGATCTGTTTTGGAACGATTTACTGAAAGGGTAGTTTTTTGATTCGGAGGTAAACGATTAGAGTTATAGAAAGCGATGACAGGCATTGGAATGCGGGGAAACTGACTTATTCGCTCAAAAATATCAGCTAAAGGGATAACCTCTCCATTTTGAGTCTGATAATCAGCTAATGGCAACTTTTCTCTAAGGTCTAGCTCACCGACGATACCCAAATGAATTCGCCTCAGGATATCAGTTGTATATCCCTCTTTTCGCATATCTACCCAAGCAAAGTTCCTGAGAAATAAAGGTAGATCAATTTCTTTTGCAGAAGCGCTTGGCAACAAGATTGGAATAATAGGTATGTTCCGACTTGAGAACTCATCTATGAATAACTGAAGCTCCTCCCCTTGCCATCCTAAAATACTACGTTCTCCAATGCAAACCGCAACACTTCTAGTAGTTTTTATTGCACCTTTAATAGCCTGCTTCCATGGCCTTCCTGGTAATATCTCCCAATCATCTAGCCATACAGAAACTCCTTTATTCCTTAAGTCTTCAGCGATTGCATGAACAATTTTTTTGTCTGAGTGGTTATAGCTAAAATATACATCGAACTCATTCTTAGATGTAGTATTAAAACTGCTATAGCTTTGAAGTTTTTCCCCTAAATGACTAAAGGTAGCATCTACCCAAGAAGGGTGCTGAGGCTCAAAGCGAATAGAATTTCCATAGACTTCCTTCCGAATCTGCACCTGCTCTTCAGAAATACCAAATTCACTATCAGACAAAGCATTAACACCTTGCAGTTTTGTGAACATATTTTGCAAGGCAACTGTGGTTGCTTCTAGTATCGAAGTCTTACCAGAAGCATTTTCACCTACAACTAGTGTGAAGCTATGCGGGAACTCAAACGATCGCTCCTCAAAGCCTTTGAAGTTTTTGACGCTTAGCGACTCAATCCGCATGGTGACACAACGCAGAATACACTCACCTCAACCTTAACGGGTTGAAGTCAATTTTTGGCAGCGATGAACCAAGCGACGAGAGAAACTGCGATCGCATGAGGCGTGTAGAATCCCAAAACTAAGGTGCATGAAGAGACTACGCCACAGGGTGATCAAACACAAAGTTCCAGAGATTTTTCCACCAGCGGGTCGGTTGAGGCTGGTCAAAGCCCATTTTGCTGCGGATGTCAGAGATATTCCAGCCGGTGAGCTTTGCCAGGGTCTGGGCTTCTTTTTCAAAGCGGGCTGGGAGCGATCGTTTATATCTTCGTCCTTCAGCACAATCAACGTCACCTTCAAAGGGATGACGCAGAACATAACGCCCCTGAAAAAGCTGACGATTGGCTGTCTCTTGAAACTTCAGATCTTCAGGAAACTGATTGCGGCTGTAGCGAACGTGCAAACGAGTAATAAACACGCCGGTAGAGCTAGGGGGCACCACTAAGCTATTGCGGGAGCGCTCCGTGAGCCAGAAAACACCGGCCTGCCGCAGTTCCTCACGGGTTAAGGGTGTCGATGAACAGGGATCGCAGTTTGCCATATCCCAGGCATACTCACGGAAAACCACCTTTTTGCCTTCGCGTTCGTAGGCCGTCTTAAACATTGCCGGGTAGAAGTCATTGAATTCTTCCTTGACGTACACCGGAATCTCGCTGTCTGTGGGGATATTAACCGTCCGGTAATTGGTCAGCTCTGCTTGGCCTTTGGGCGAAAGGATATAGACCACTAAGTCTTGCTCACCCTCAGAATTAATCATGCCTAAACGAATCGGCAGCATGAACTTCGGTGACTCGTAGGCCATCTGGATAGGGCGTAGGAATTGGGTCTTTGATTTGGCAAACTCCTCAAGATTGACCTTCGCCACAAAGAACTTCATGTTTTGGCGAATATAGGGCCGTAATAAAGACTGAGCGCCCTGCGGAATTTTGTAGCCGTTGCGCCTCAGCCAAGTTTCTAAGCCGCTAGATTCCTTGGCTCCTAGAACGACAATGTCGTATTCACCTACCGTGAACTTGGCTTCAACCGTAACTCCCAAGCTTTTATCTGAACGATTACCACTCACGGCAGATTCTTGAATGCCGCTAGTGGGTACTCTCAAGCGACCATCGAACTCAGGTCTGATTTGACAGGGATCGTCATCAAAATACTCCACAAGACGAGGCGCGCTAAAGGCATCGAGCTTCTCTAGAATTTTTGGGTCGCCCACATTGACCTGATCTTCTTGAAGAACAGTGGGCACCGGCACCACGATCGCAAAGTCTTGGATGTCGCCCTGGAAGTCGTTGGCCATGGTGACGACGGTGCGGTTGTTGTCACGTGCGATCGCAACTTGTGAAGCTTTGTTATAGAGACTGGTATCGGCCTTTGCCACATAAAATCCACAGAATGCCTGGGCCGGAGGCGCAATCCATAGGAAAGTGAGCGCGATAGCCATCAGGCTGGCGCACAAGCGAGGAAAAATCATGGTTCTGTTCCAGTTCGGTTGCCTCATGCTAGCCCGCTCAATCTTGTTTACTCAGGAGTTACCAAATTGGAAACGAGAGCAAGGCGTAATGAAAACTACACTGATGAGGAAGAGGCCGGATCCACATTAAGCTTTTTGGTTGTTCTTTGAATCCAAACACGTATTCCGAACAGACCGATACTCGCCAAGACAAGGCAAAAAGAAAATGGTGTTAAGACGCTCCAGCGAATGGACATTTTATCCCAGACATGTAGACCCATCACAAACATCGCGACATACGTCAATGCATGAAGTCGCTTCCAGTTTTTCTTCATGATCTTTATGCTCCAGTTATTAGATGTAGCCGCCAACAGGCCAAAAATAACCAATAACAGTATTCCGTGCCAACAATTCCAAAGAAAATTTGGTTCAAAAATATCCTTATGGTTCATTATCAGCCAAGATAACCCATGCCCCACCGATAGCAAGAAGACAAGTATGCCTACCTGTCGTCGATATCTTTGTAGTAGAAGGACTAGTTTTTCTCGCTTGAAACGAGGAATGATAATCTTAACCAGCGTAGGAAAAAGTGTTAGGAAATAGCAGCATAATGCTAGAAAACCGAGGAGATTGACGTGCGGAATAATCATAGGAAAATTTACCTACGCATTTAAGCGATCTAAATAAATGAAAAAATATGCGGTCTCAATGAGACTCAGTAAGTATTCAGAAGCAGCAAGAAGTCAGCACCAACTTGGTGTGCCTTATGTCTTATGAAAAAAGACGAAAATCTGGCCAAAAATCTTGTGGATTTCTTTGGCGATTGCTGATGAATTTTGTTGGGGAAACCACTCAACAGATTGATCTGACGGTTCGAAGAAGTGGTTCAATGCAAGATGGGGATGCTTCATCAGCGCAGCTCATTTGTCTAATGAAGGCTGATGACAGTCCTGGGTAGCACTTAGCTAGAAACACTAATTGTAGAAGTAGTGTTACTACGTAATTGTGCCCATAGATCAAAGAAAGCGATCAGGTCTGCGTATAACTTGTTTAGAACCCTGATAAGTTTGCTAAGACGTTCAGACACTGATCCTGTTATCTATTTCCCTTACTTTCATTGTCGTTGCCTACGGCAATGGATGGTCCTTTCTCTCGAACAGTCCTGGTGCCGCCTTTGCCGGTGAAATTTAACCAGGGCCGAATTTTGAGCTTTGTTGACAAATCTGTTGATCAAAGGAAGGTTGAGCGTTACCTAGAGTAGATTTTCAGTGGCAGGGTCTCTACAATGAGCCAAGACTCTAACGAATCCTTCTTTGTTGCATTAAACTTTCCACATCCTGGGGGCAGAATTTTTTATGAAAAAGAGAGTTGTTGTCTTGGGCGGCGGAGTTGCGGGTATGAGCGCGGCTCACGAATTAGCTGAACGGGGCTTTGATGTCGCAGTCTATGACGCCCGCGATCTTCCAGGAGGAAAAGCAAGAAGTATCCCAGTTCCAGATTCTGGTAAAAATGGCAAGCTCGATTTACCTGGAGAACATGGGTTCCGCTTTTTCCCTGGCTTTTATCAGCACGTGACCGATACGATGAAGCGGATTCCCTATATAAATGGGTCGTCAGTCTTTGATAATTTAGTTGATGCAACTCAAATCTCCATTCCCAGGCTGGGCAAGGAGACCATTGTCATGCCTGCTAAGTCTGTCACCAGCCTCACAGATGTACGGTTACTTGTGAATGTCTTATTGCAACTGCTCTCAAACCAAGGCAAAACTCAAATTCAGATCTCTGAAGAAGAGATTTCATTCTTTACGCAAAAGCTGTGGAAAATTATCACGAGCTGTAAAGAACGGCGACTAGCCGAATATGAAAAAATCGACTGGTGGAATTTCCTTGAAGCTGACAAGTTCGCGTCTTCTGACTCTGAGTATGTCAATCTATTGGTCAAAGGTCTAACAGAATCTTTAGTTGCTTCCAAAGCCAAACTAGCGAGTACTAAAACAGTCGGGGATATTCTTCTGGAATTATTGTTAGATCTCGCTAACCCCACAATCACGACTGATCGCTTATTGTCGGGCCCAACTAACAAGACATGGCTGAGTCCTTGGCTGAGTTATTTGCAGTCTCTAGGCGTGAATTATCACCTTAATAACCTGGTGACTAGCCTCAACTATGCAGCAGGCAAGATCGAAAGCGCCACGATCAAAGATATTGAGACCAACGAAAAATATGAGGTGCAGGCTGATTACTTCATTGCGGCCCTGCCCGTGGAGGTGATGGCCAAACTCGTCATTAAGTCGAACCTAGGTCAACACGATAGAGCGCTTGCCAATATTACTAAGCTAACGGAGAGCGTCGCTTGGATGAACGGCATTCAGTTCTATTTGAGTGAAGATGTACGAATTGCTAAAGGCCATATCTTGTTAGTGGATACACCTTGGGCACTGACGGCTATTTCGCAAAAGCAATTTTGGCCTGATGTTGACCTTAGCCAATATGGTGATGGTCGGGTCAAGGGAATTCTCTCCGTCGATATCTCTGATTGGGGGCCATTCCCTGGCCTCGATGAGAATCGAGGAGAAAGCCAGGGTATCAAAATTAAGAAGTTCGCTCGAGACTGTACAGATGCTGAGATTAAGGAAGAAGTTTGGGAGCAGTTAAAACAAAGTCTCAATGTTGGGGGCTACGAAGTTCTTAAGGATGAGCATTTACTCGATGATTTGACCTTCCTAGATCCTGATATCGTTGACATTCATGGGGAGCTATTTCCTGAAAAGAGCCAGCTTCCTAGCCCTAATCTAGATCGAGAACTTTATCGCTGGATTGAAGCAGATAAAACAGCAGAGGAGATCGCTCAAGCGACGGACATGGGCTTAGAGGAAATTAGTGCTGAACTTGATGCTTTGGTTGAACTCGGATTTATTGAAGAGATTATTAATAACAATGGCAAAAAGACCTATAACCTTTTGCTCCCAATCTCTGAAAATCAATTGAAAATCAATCTAGAACCGCTGTTGGTCAATCTTGTCGATACGTGGAAGTTACGTCCTCAAGCTACAACGCAGATACCTAACCTCTTGCTCGCCTCAGACTACGTCCAGACCAATACAGATTTGGCCACAATGGAAGGCGCGAATGAGGCTGCCCGTCGGGCCGTCAACGCTATTCTAAAGAGCTCAGGTTCCACCGCTAGACCCTGCCGAATTTGGGATATTTGCGAGCCGAAGATTTTCGCTCCCTTACGTCTCTACGATCAGCTGGGCTACCAAAAAGGTCTGACTTGGGAAGAGACTTGGGAAGATCCGACCGGTATCATGAAGATTGTGATTCCATAGTCTCCCCTACGGATGAATGCGTAATTCGGTATGACCTTTGAAGAATTATTAGATCAGACCCTTGCGCTCCTTCAGCGTCGAGAACGAATCTCCTACCGGGCACTCAAACGTCAGTTTGATCTAGATGATGATTGGCTCGCGGATTTAGTCTTTGAGCTGGTTCAGGTTCTAGAGGTTGCTGCGGATAAAGATGGCATCATGCTGATCTGGGAAGGACAGGCCGATAGCTCTGGAGCGACTGAGATAAAAGTGCATCCGTCGCTCCAGCCTGTTCCGGTGACGGCGAATCTTTATTCAGCCATTGAGCGTTCGCCAAGTGCTGCTGCTGAGCGCCGCCAGCTTACGGTCATGTTTTGTGACATGGTCAATTCAACGTCTCTGTCTGAACAATTTGATCCTGAAGATCTCCGTGAGATCTTTCTGGCTTACCAGGATTCGATTGGTAAGGTAACTGCTTTGTTCGGGGGCCATATTGCTAAGTTTTTGGGGGATGGACTCTTAATTTATTTTGGTTATCCTCAGGCCCATGAAGATGATGCTCAGCGCGCGGTTCGAGGCGGCTTAGGTATTCTGGAAGCGATTGAACGGTTAAATCGGCGGCTTGAGGATAGATGGGGAGCGACATTAGCGGTTCGGATCGGTATTCATACTGGGTTGGTTGTTGCGGGAGAAATGGGCAACCGAGATTTACGCGAGCCTATGGCGATCGTGGGAGAAGCGCCTAATATCTCCGCTCGGCTGCAGGAGGTTGCTCAGTCCAATACGTTGGTGATTAGCAAGGCAACGAAACAACTCATTGCGGGCTTCTTTGAGTGCCAATTTCTGGGCGAAACGATTCTGAAGGGAATTTCTAAACCTATTAGTACCTACCAAGTTACGCATGAGAGTACGGCTAAAAGTCGGCTTGATGTGGCTGAACAATCTGGTTTGTCTCCGCTGGTGGGTCGAGACAAAGAGTTGGCACTTCTATTGGACTGCTGGGCGCAAGCTAAACGTGGACACTCACGTATCGTTGAGCTTGGGGGAGATGCAGGGATCGGTAAATCTCGCTTGGTGTGGGCTCTGAAAGAACAGGTCGCAGATGAGTCCAATGCATGGCTTTCAGAGCTTCGCGGTTTACCCTACTATCGCAATAGCTCTTTTTACTCGATTATTGAGCAGCTAGAGCAGGTTGTGCTCCGATTTGGGCGAGAGGAAGATACGCAGGCAAAGCTCGCTAAAATTGAAGGGTTTTTGACCCAGTATGGGCTGCCTTTAGAGCAGGGCGTTCCTCTAGTGGCCTCGCTGCTTTCGGTTCCTTTTCAGCCTAGTTATGAACCCTTAGCTCTCACCCCCGAGCGACAGAAGCAGGAAACAATAAAACTGATGGTGCAGGTGCTATTGTTGCGGGCTGCACAACAGCCTGTCCTGCTGGTGATTGAAGATCTGCACTGGATGGATGCTTCCACCTTGAATATGCTGAATCACCTGATCGATAAAGGAGCACAGCATTCTATCTTAATCCTGCTTACCTTTCGGCCTGAATTCACGCCGTCGTGGGAGAATTCCCTTCGCCTTGTTTCTATCCCTCTGATGCCCTTAACCTCCGTACAGGCAGGAACTCTAGTGGGCACGATGGCTGGATCAAAAGTTTTGCCGGGCAAGGTGGTGGATCAAATTGTGGCGAAGACAGATGGTACCCCCCTTTATCTAGAAGAACTGACCAAAACAGTCCTAGAGTTCAATTTCCTCCCGGGCGAAAACAGCGGTGAAGTTGAGGTTTCAGAACGTTCTTTGTTGGCTATTCCTGCAACGTTACAGGATTCTCTGATTGCGCGGCTCGATCGTCTCTCGCGGGTTAAGGAGATTGCCCAACTAGGGGCAACAATTGGGCGCGAGTTCAACTACGAGCTGATTGCAGCGGCGTCCTCTTGGGATTTGGGTGCTTTACGTCATGGCTTAGAGCAGTTGGTTCAGGCTGGCTTGCTCTATCAGCAGGGAATACCGCCTCAGGCGTCGTATCACTTCAAGCACGCTTTGATTCAGGACGCGGCTTACCAGTCTTTACTTAAAAGTCGTAGGCAAAGCTATCATCTCCATATTGCTGAGGTGCTAGAAACTCAGCTGCCGAATGCTCTTGAAGGGCGTTTAGAATTATTGGCCCATCATTATGAGGAGGCCGGTCGGGACGACTCGGCAGTTCTCTACTACATGCAGGCTGGCAAAAGAGCTGTTCTTCGGTCTGCCTGCGTGGAGGCCATTAGTCACCTCACTCAGGGATTGACGTTATTGCAGAAGCTGCCATACACACCTGATCGTGATCAGCGGGAGCTAGAGCTACAAATTTATCTCGCACCGGCTTATATGGCAACGAGAGGATGGGCGGCAACAGAGGTGGAACAAACTTGCGATCGCATCCGTACCCTCAGTCAGACTTTAAGCAATAGTGAGACCCTTGCCACTGCTCTCTGGGGATTGTGGACAAATTACTTTATGCGAGGTGACTTTGATAAAGCCCTCAACACTGCCCGTGATGTTCAACGAAGGGCAACATCCTCTGGTGACCCCAAGCTAGCGATCCTGGCACACCATGCTCTTGGGTATACAGCCTTTTACCAAGGCAACTTTTCCCAGGCCCAAGCCCATGCAGAACAAGGACTTGCACTCTATGATCCAGAGACCGAACAGGAGATTATCCGCACCTTTCAAATGGCTTCCTTTCTGGCGTTCCGAATCTTTTTAGCAGGAAGTCTGTGGATGCAAGGATATCCAGAACAGGCTGAAGCGCAAATCCAGACTGGATTTAAACGATCAGCAGAATTGAGCCATCCCGCCAGTGGTGCCCTGCTTCTAGGGACAAGTTGCTTCTTCTACCACTACGCACAGGATTCTAAGTGGGTCCGAGAGAACACAGAAGCTTTGCTCAAAAGTGCACGGGAGGAGGGATTCTTGTTGTGGGTTGCAGTCGCTGCCATCTATCACGGTTGGTCGCTGACAATCCAGGGGAAAATTGATGCTGGCATCAAAGAAATTGAGGAAGGCGTCGTTCTATTTCGGAAGACAGGGAGTTCCATCACTTTGCCTCACATTATGGTGATGATGGCAGAAGCCTTCTGGACAGCAGGTCGCATAGAGGAAGCCCTCGACATTTTGAATGAGGGGATGCAGGAGGCCAGTCGTCGTCAAGAACACCATATGGAACCAGAGCTTTATCGTCTTAATGCTGAGATTCTAATGACGGAAGCAATGACAGCCGAAGGCGTTGCTGGTGAGCTTTCTTTTTCATTAAGTCTATCTACAGCTCTACAAGAGGCGGAGAGTCTTTTCCAGCAAGCTTTAGATCTCTCTCATACGCAGAATGCTCTGATGCTGGAATTAAGAGCCGCAGTGGGATTAACTCGATTATGGCAAAGCCAAGGCAAAGCTCAAGACGCACACCAGTTCTTGTCAGAGATTTACGACCGATTTACTGAGGGATTGGAGTCTCCCGATTTACAAGCCGCCCGTACTCGTCTTGAAGAGCTTGAGAGAACTGCATCAGACATAGCGCATATGTCTCACCTTTGACATAGAAAACGACGCTCAGGTTTTGGTTACGCAAATGATGCTTAAAGCTGACCTCGTACCGAGGAGGTGGAGACTTCCCCTGATGGGTGGCTAATTCGTTTCGCAATTACTTTCTTCAGAATCTGAGAATGCAAAAGAGAAGTAGGGGCCTTCAGTCGGTGTACGACTTCTAAAAAGGCTTGGTAGACATCACCTTCCTCATTAATTAGACTTACCACTTGATCCATGTACCACTGCAACAGTTTTGTAATGAGGTCCGGTTGATTCCCCACGGTCTGAGGCCAGCGCAGATCTTCCCCTGTTGCCATCAGCCAAGGGGTACGGGTCACAGAGACCAGTTGCTGATGAAAATATCGAGAGAACCCTGTCCATTGGCCTGCGCCGTATCGTTTGTGCTGATGCTGCAGGCACTGGCCAAGGGCAATGGCGCTTTCTGCGGCAATAGTCACACCCTGACCGTAAACAGGGTTGAAGGCGCATATGGCGTCTCCGATGCTGATGAAATTTTCCGGTAACTGAGTTAGCTTCTCATAGTGCCGCTGGCGATTGGCTGTCCCGCGATAAGAATAAATCTTAGAGAGAGGTTCAGCAGCCTTGATGGCCTCATAAATAACAGGACTCCTGAGATGACTGGCAAAGTCGAGAAATCCGGCCTCATTTGTAGAGGGATAATTGTGATTGATGCCCATTAGGGTGACCAGCCAGCGATCGTCTTCCAGTTGAAATAGCGCTCCTAGACAAGGATAGTTTGGAGCCTGAGCCATGACATAGATGCTTTTCCAGTCTTCAAAGAATTCGCACGGACGCCGATACCAACGGCTAGCATAGCCGAGGCCAGAGTCAATAATGGTTTCTTGAGGCGGTGCATAGCCGAGATGTTGCAACCACTGAGGGGCATGAGAATTGCGTCCGCTGGCATCAACGATGAGCTGAGCGGACAACTCAGCGATCTTTCCCTGAGCATCTTTGATCTGAACGGCATGCAGCGCTGCTCGTTGCGGATGGGGGATGAATTGAGTGACGGTGCAGGGCGTTGCCCAGCGTATCCGATCGTTGCGCTCAAGTTGCTGACGGATTACCTGTTCTAGCAGGGTGCGACTACAGAGGGGAGCTTTGATCTCAGAGGGAAACCGAGGTGCCCAGCCCGAGGGGAACATAATGGGACACTCTGCTAACCAATCTATGCGAGTTGCCCCCTGTGCCACTAAAGAGTCGCCAATTCCTGGGAATAGGGTCTCTAAGGAGTGATATCCCTGGGTTAGTAAGATATGGGTATGTTGAGATTGGGGTACCCCTGGACGAGCCTGCGGTTCACTGGGGAGCGGATCGCGTTCTACGATAGTGACCCGTTCAAAGTGGTCGGTCAGCACACGCGCAGCCAGGAGTCCTGCAATACTGCCGCCGATGACGATAGCGTGAGCTGACTCTGGGTGAAGGGCTTGAGTCTGATGCTGTTTCTTTGCTTGGGTCATGGGATTAATGGGCAAGCGATGAATTAGATTCGGATCGTGGATCGGAACCAATGTAGGATGAATCGATTCTCAATCATGCGATCGGTGTCAATATTGTGATTGAGGTGCTTTCTACGTTTGCTGTAATGAGTTTTTTATGCTGAGCCGAACACCTTCAAATTTGCTGGTTCTCAGTAATGGTCATGGTGAGGATCAGGTGGCTGTTCGCATTGTACAGTCTCTGAAAAAGCTCCCTCATTCTCTCGAGATCAAAGCATTGCCGATTGTGGGGGAGGGGTATGCCTACCGGCGGCAGCATATTCAACTGTTAGACGCTGTTCAAATAATGCCGTCTGGTGGGTTTATATACATGGATGGCCGCCAAACGCTCCGTGATTTGCAGGGTGGCCTCTGGCAGCTCACGCGCAGACAGCTTCGAGAAGTCCGACAGTGGGCGAAACAAGGGGGCAAAATCCTGGCGGTGGGCGACATTGTTCCGCTGCTGTTCGCTTGGTGGAGCGGAGCACCCTATGCCTTTGTCGGTACCGCTAAATCTGATTATTATCTGCGCGATGAACGAGGTACTCCTTTACCAAACGTGGGACATCCCTGGTGGCTCAGCGCTTCAGTTTATTTGCCTTGGGAGCGCTGGCTGATGCAGCAGGCTTGCGCTGTGTTCCCCCGTGATTCGTTAACGGCTAAGACCCTTCAAGAATGGCCGATATCGGTGTTCGATGCTGGCAATCCCATGATGGATAATCTGCAGCCCACGGGTCAGCTTGATTTAAGTGCGGTGAAGCATCAGCCGCAGCGGGCTATTCTGCTGCTGCCGGGTTCTCGTCCACCGGAGGCTTATCAAAACTGGGAGCTGATCTTAGAGGCTGTTACATCTCTTCTTCAAAACCGGCTCTTCCTGGCAGCCGTCGCGCCAGGGTTAGAGCGAGCGCCACTGGCAGAAATGTTAGAGAAGTCTGGTTGGCACTGCTTATCTGAGAATATTTGGATTCAGGAAGAGGCAAGGCTGGTGTTGACCGAGCATTTTAATGATTGTTTGGGGCGAGTGGGAGTTGCGATCGCAACCGCTGGCACCGCCACTGAGCAATGCGTTGGCCTGGGAATCCCTGTGATTACACTACCGGGTAAAGGACCGCAGTTCACCGCAGCCTTTGCCGAAGCGCAGTCTCGATTGCTGGGCCACTCCATCTTCAACCTAGAGCATCCGCACCAGGTACCTGAGGCTCTCCAGCAGATTGACCAAGCAGACCCGCAGCAGTGGTATGAAAACGGCCTGCAACGCATGGGGCGCAGCGGCGCATCAGAACGGATCGCCGCTATTCTGGCCGAGGAATTGCTTTTCTAACTGGCCTCAAAAACAGCGCCAAGAGCAAGGCTCTAGAGCCTTGACTGAATCTTTGCCTTGACGCTTTGATACTTCTCGCGCAAAAACTGCTTGCTCTGGGCCGGTGTGCCCGTTGAGGTTTTGCCGTGGGCCATTGTCAGCCAATCAGAAAGATGCTTCCGCTGCGGCTCAGGGATACTGACCGTTGCTACATTAGCGGGGCGGCTGGGTGACTGCAGCCCAAACATCAGTAGATGATAGTAGCCAGCAGAGCTCAAGAGCTGAGTCATATAGCGTCCCTGCTGATCTTTGAGATCGATATAACAGGGCATCCATTTGGGCCCCTGCTCACGGCTGAAGATAGACGTAATCCACAGCAACATGGGATGGGGCGCAAACGTACATAAAAAATGGCAGTGACGAGTATTCAGCATCCGCTGCTGAATTTCCTCTGGGGCAAGCATTACCCATAAAGCTGCGGCATCTTGTTGTGCACACTTCAACGTCTGAGGGAAGGCGATCTTCGCCTGCGGTATGTTCTCGGGCCAAGTTGAGTGCCAAGCCACATCCTCTGCTGACTCAAAGGTGACCAGGGTTTGATGGGCGGGCGACTGCTGCTGCTGCTCTATCTGCGCTGCAATCTTGACTAACTCAGGGATGGTATCTGTTGGTTGAGACAGTTTGGCAATGCCAGATTGACTGACTGTTCTCAAGACCTCTCGAATCTCTTCAACGTTCTGGGGACGCTGCTCAGGTTGCTTTGCTAAGCAAGCCATGATCACTTCTTCTAGGGGCGCAGGAATTTCTAGGTGGGGATCTGCCTGAGAAAAGCGGCGAGGCTGCTGCTGGCAATGGGCGCGGTGCCATAGATCAAAGGTGTCCACCTCTGCTTTGATGGGCAGGTCTCCCGTCAGCGACTCAAACATTGTGACGCCAAGGCTGTAAATATCTGAGCGTGAGTCCGGTTGCTGCCCTGAGATCTGTTCGGGAGAACCGTAGGCGAGGGTGCCCATGAAGGGCTGGGTTGGGCCATCTTTAAGGGTTTGATTCAGAAAATCAGCAATACCAAAATCTAGGAGTTTTGCCAGCTCCCCGAGGCTCTCGTTGTGGGTGACGAAAATGTTGCTGGGCTTAATGTCTCGATGAATGACTTGATAGAGGTTGCCATCTACATTGATGCCTTGATGGGCACAGTGCAGGCCAGAACAGACTTGCCCCATCAATTTCAAAAATCGGGCTAATGAGAGCGACTTCACCTGCAAGAGTTGTTCAAGGTTGATGCCTTCAATGCATTCCATCACATAGAACGGCATCTGCTCCTCGTGCAGGCCATAGTCAAGTACCCGAACAATATGTAAGCTTTGATGCCCTAACAGCGCACCGGCCCGTGCTTCTTGAGCAAACTGCTGCGCCATTTTTTCGCTGAGTAGCGTCTGTGACAGAAACTTAACGGCTACAGTAACGCCGCCCAAGAGCTGGTCTTCGGCACGATAAACACTGCCCATTGATCCCTGGCCTACCATTTCTGTCAGACGGTAACGATCGATGAGCAGCATCCCAGGTTTCAGATCGCACAGGCTTGTTTGAGCCTTAGGAGCGGCTGGCTTCTTACGTAAAAGTGTGTGAAGTAAATCCATAACAGTATTAGTGTGCCCTCTGAGCTGCTGCTATCCTCCGTTTTGCAGCTTAATTTGTAGAAATATCAGCTTAAAGATTAGGTTTCTCTAGCGGGTAAAATCTTTGGGCGTGAGGCGGCTAAAAGTCAGGGATTCAGACCCTACAAGGTTGAATTGCGAAAAAGTGCGGTAGCCTAACGCGGACCAAAAAAAGACTGACGCTGCTCATAACTGTTGCCGATTGCCCGGTATGCTACAGAACGATAGCTATCTTTTCAAAGGGAACAAAGCATCATCAACAACGACGATTAGACAAACACCAATGATGGCTTTAGGAGGGATATGGCCATGCTCCGCTCAACGCTGATTGCTAGTCTGATGCTCAGCGCTCTTGCTGGTGCCGCATTTGAAGTCAGGGCAATCGAATCCGAGGTGAAGGCCGCTAGCGTATCGCTAGGTCGTCAGCAGGAATTAGCTTTTCCTGCTGAGATAGATGGGGCAGAGCTGATTGTCGCCCCAGTGCTTTATGCTCAGACAACTCCGCAAACGGTTCAGGTAGAGCGGGGCGGGGCGCAAATCTATACCCAGCCCGAAAGTAACTCGCAAGTCATTGGTGAATATCGAGCGGGAGTGGTTCTATCGCCGCGTTTGCGGCTTTTTAATCCTGAGGGGCAAGCCTGGTTAAGAGTGGGAGACCACTGGATTGCAGAAGAATCTGTGATGGTTCTAGAGGGAGAAACTGCGGCTGCTCCTCCCTCGAAGCGACCGACCCCCATCGACTTGCCTACCCCTGCCTCTGCAGCCTCTCCACCGACCATAACCCCGCAACAGTCTGGTGGTGCTCAACAGCCGACGCCGACAGCGCCTTCTCCACAGCCCGCTGCTGCACCCGTGATAGCTAAACCCAAGCCTGTTGTTAAGCCCCAACCAAAACCTCAACCAAAGCCCCAGCCTACTGCAGCAAAACCACAGCCTCAGGCGAAACCACAGCCTAAAGCAACGGCTAAATCCTCAGGCTCCAGAAAGGCCGTGCTGATCACCAAGGATCCCAAGGCTCAGGTTAATGTGAGGACCGCCAATAATTTGCAGTCTGATGTGATTCATGCCGGTATTGCTGGGGATCAGGTTCAAATTCTAAAGAGTCAGCCGGGGCAAGGGGGCTATACCTGGTATCAGGTAAAGTTCCCGGTTGCTAAGGTTCAAGGCTGGGTGCGGGGTGACTTTATCAAGCTGGGTGCTCAGTGAGACATTTGCGCTCAATTCTTAGATAAAGATTTTCTCTGATTGCCACTATTAAGCTTGACATTATTAAATAATCAGCAAGATTCAGGGCTTGCTGAAACTCTCAGTAGTAGTTTGAGGGTGCATTAATCTACCTGTTCAGTGAGTTTTGTTCACTGACTTCAAAGTTTTAGAGGAGTTTGAGCATGTTCCAGTATTCACGTCAGGTTGCCAGCGGTTTTGTGGGGGCTGCTTTGGGATGTTCGGTACTTGCGATCGCATCCACCACTGTGGCCCAGCCTAACCAGCCAGCAGCATCTGCCCAATTTTCAGACGTGAATGCCAACTACTGGGCGCGCCCCTTTATTGAAGAGTTGGCCTCTAAAGATATTATTAAGGGCTTCCCCGACGGTTCATTTAAACCCAACGAGCCTGTGACGCGAGCCCAGTTTGCTGCGATTGTACGCCAAGCCTTCGATCAACCTAAAATCCGTCGAGGGAATCGCTTCAGTGATGTTGACGCTAATTTCTGGGCGACACCTGCCATCTCACAGGCCTACACTACAGGCTTCCTGTCTGGATACCCAGGCAATGAATTCCAGCCGAAACAGCAAATTCCTAAGGTACAGGCACTCGTGGCTTTAGCCAGTGGACTGCAGCTAGAGCCACAGGGTCAGATTGCAGAGAGCTTGGGCGTCTTCAGCGATGCTGCGCAGATTCCTGACTATGCTAAGTCGGGCATTGCCGCGGCCACTGAAACCGGAATCGTGGTTAATAACCCCAACGTCAAATTTCTCAACCCCAACGATAATGCCACCCGTGCTGACATTGCCGCCTTTGTCTATCAGGCTTTGGTCAACCAGAAGCAACTCGAACCCCTTGCAAAAGCTGACAGAGCCAATCGCTTTATTGTTAAGGGTCTTTCGACGCCTACGGCCAAGACACAGGCAACTCCCGCCACCGTCGCGAAGGGGACTGGACGACTGATGGCTAGCGGAACGAAGATTAATCTCAAGTACATTGGCTCTGATAAAGCGAAGCTCGTGCTCGCACCCGGAGAGACCCTGCCCGTGAGCTTTGGCGTGGCAAACAATGTGGTCAATGCTCAGAATGTTGTTTTGATCCCGAAGGGCAGCACTATCTCTGGTCAAATTGTTCCGTTTACCGTTAATTCAACAACGGGGGCGCAGTTTGTGGCGCAAACGCTGAAGGTTGGCGCTAACAGCTATCCCATCAGTGCCATCTCGAATCCAGTGGTGCCAGCTGCTCGGCAAAGCGTTACGCCGACTGCCGTGCAAGACAGTTTGACCACGACAGCTGCTAGAACTGCGCTCGGTTCCATCTTGGGGGGCGGGGGCTTGAATCCAACTTCGATTCTGACGAATGTTTTGCTTAATCAGGGTGCTCAATCATTGAGAACCACTGGCTCTGCGCCAACCACGACAGACAGCGTGATCATTCTCGATCCGGCCCAACTTGTGTTAACGACACAGGCTGATGTGAATTTGGCGGCGGCTAAGACGCCTGGCTCCTAATCTCTAGAGTCAATCGCAATTGTCTCAGCCGAGAATCAATCCCTTGCAGGGGCAGTCAGTGATGCTGCCCCTGCTTGCAGTGGGCTTCAGCCCACTGCAAGCAAACTCGATATGCTACAAATAAGCCACCCCTTTCTCGATCTTGTTATGAGCCAGCCGAAGAATCGAATGATTGCCTGCATCTTGGCATTGGCTGGGGTCATGCTGCCGGGGCTGCACAAGTTTTACTTGGGGCAGGTGCGTTGGGGCCTCGTGTATTTCATCCCGGGACTGCTATGGGCTACGTTCCCCATTGGCCTATTGGTCAGGATTGCCAGTCTCTGTGATGCGCTGCTCTATTTTGCCCAGGGAGAGGATCGCTTCAATACCGCCTTTAATCCTGAGTGGCAAACGGTTGCCGGAACGTCGAGTGCTGAACCGGAGAAAATAGGTGCGATCGCAACTGCCCTCCGACAGCTCGACGGGTTGCGACAGGAAGGACTGATCACAGACTATGAATTTGAACAGCAGCGGCGGCAGCTTTTAGGGTAGAGCGAACCCGCTTCCGTATTGGGCCACAGTCCAGTGACCTTCTGTTAAACTGCTGAACAATCCTGCCGTCACTTTTCAATCATGCTCAAGCGGCTTTCTTCCTCTTCTTTCACATCGACTGCTGCCGAACGTCTGCAGCAGAAGTTAATCGATCCCTACTATCGGTTTAGCTCTCTATCAGAAGTCCAATTGGCTGCTGAACTCGGCATCCGTATTGACGTTAATAAGGCGGGGATCGATGATTGGCTGCGACTCCCCGGCCTTTCTATTCACCAAGCGCGAACCCTCGTGCAGCTGACTCAAGGTGGCGTACAGTTTTATGCCATTGAAGATCTGGCGATGGCGTTGGGAATGCCGCCCCCACGACTGCAGCCTTTAGCCCCGATACTGCTGTTTTGCTTTTACGATGCTGAAAGTGCCTACGAACCACAGCGCATTAATCCTAATACAGCCTCAGTGGAGCAGCTTCAGCAGGTTCCTGCTATCACGACTGCTGTTGCCCAAGCCATGACTCGCGATCGCATCTCCGCTGGCCCTTATCAAAACCTCGCTGACCTGCAGCAGCGCCTAGCTCTACCGGGGCCAGTGATTCAAGACTTACTACCTTACCTGCGGTTTTGAGGGAGCAGTAAGAAACCTCACCCAGGCCACAGGCATAAAAAAATGGCTGCCCATTGAAGGTTGAGGCAGCCGAAAATGTTAGGAGTGATGGGTCGAAGTTCTACTTATCGAGCATACCCTGTATCTGATTGAGGGCAGCAGGCAAAATTCGGAAAACGGCCCAGCTAACGGCGATTAGTACTGGAGCTATAACGATCAGTAAACGAAAATCCATCCTAGATGTCCTCAATTAAAGCTGCTTTAAAGTGCTGTAAACCCATTGTCCTATAATCCGTCAAATTTTGAAATTCTATCCTCAATATTTTGCACATCTGCTACCCAAGAAAAGTACTCCAGCCGTAAACAACGCCGACGCCGCAAACCATGAGTCTTCCTAGGCGAAACTTTACGTTTGCCCGATCTCCGAGGTGCCAAAAGAGCCAAAAAGCGGCTTGGTAAGCAGCAAGACTAATGATAATCTGCCCGATTAAGAAGCCCAGCAAATAAACTGCTGTGCCCGTGCCCCAGGGTATCAAAGCTCTGTACGAGTCAGAGGTGAGGGGTGTGAGCCCAGTGCCTTCCATGACGGTGTGCCAGTGACTGCTCCCGGCGAAGAGCAGACTACAGGCTACTGCACCTGAAAGCGCAATCCAATTGTCAGAGAAAGAATGTCTGCGGGTCAATTCCCATCCGCCGAAGAGAGCCGCCAGTGCCACCCCTAAAGTCGTTAGAGGTAAACCAAGATGGATACAGGCCACTCCCGCTGTCGCACTTAGTGCCCATAAAACCGGGAGTTCCATGCCCTTCCCGAGGGCGAGAATACCTGCAGTGGTGAATAGCGTCAGAGATGTCACGCTTGTCAGTGGCTCGGCGATTCCGGCCAGCAGGATGGGGTGAACTGTGAACGTAGAATGATGGCAATAGATGAAAGCTAGCGTGACCAGCAAACCCAAGCGAAGAATGCTTAGGGGCGTTTGGCAGTAGAGAAACAACTGACGAAAACGATGCATAAATCCAAACAAAACTGAGATCTTGGGGGCAGATACATCTAAAAACGGGGCATAAGCCCGACTGGTTTTGCAAAACGCTGTTTAAATTTTTTCAGGTAATTGAATCCCTTGAATGCTTTAGAGCGCGCAGTTAGAAGGCTGGTTTCCCAGCAAGGCGCTGACGTGCGATTTAGCTGTATAGCATTACCCAGCTAAGTTAGGACAGCCTTTCTTTAGCACAGAAGCGTTTCAGCTATTTTTATGTCCTAATCAATACGTGTACCGCTATATTTGGCGGTTGCCCCCCCACCAAAACCAATAATTGTTTGCCCAGCCTATCATCGCCAACTCAATCTGGGTAGGTTTTGCCTCCTCCATCGATTCGATGGCCATTGAGAGCTAAGCCTACTTGTGATAGCTACCGCCTTGCAGAATGTTCTTTGCGCGATAGAGCTGCTCCACCAGCATCAGCCGAGCCAGCTCGTGGGGGAAGGTCATGGGTGAGAGACTGAACTGTAGTGCTGATTTCTGTTTAACCAATTCACTGAGTCCTTCGGCACTACCAATCATAAACACAAGCCTATGGGAAGGAGCTTGGCTTAGATAATGAGCAAAATCCACGGAGGTATAGGTTTTACCTGCTTCTGACAAAGCCACAACTGAATCGTTCACGGTGGTTAGGGAGAGAAGCTGCTCCCCCTCTTTGTCGGGGTTAGAGTCTTTGATTTCCTGAATTTCCAGTTCTGGTAAACGCGGAACGTACATCTCTAGTCCCTGCCGAATCCAGACTTTTTTGACCTTGCCCACGGCAATCAGTTTGACCTTCGGGAAAGCACTCATCGGACTAGGCGCTAACGGCAGGTGTCTGTCCCACGGGCTGACAGTAATAGCCGGTCCCCCAGTCAGTGTGGATAAACTCGGGTTCTTTAGGATTGTCGCCAATTTTAGAGCGCAGGCGTGAGACATTCACATCCACGACGCGCAAATCTGCATACTGGTGGGGAGCATAGCCCCAAACGCGCTGCAGAATCTCAGAACGCGATACGGTCTTGCCCGGATTCGTGACCAACAGCTCCAAAACATCGAATTCCATTCCCGTCAAGGCCAGCCGCTCATCTGCAAGGTAGGCCTGTCGCTTTCGCAGATCAACCCGTAGAGCACCCAGCTGAATAATTCCGTTGGTCTGGCTCTCAGCACCCGATTCGCTCTGGGTACGGCGCAAAATAGCTTCAATTCGTCCCTCTAGCTCTTTTGGGGAAAAGGGCTTTGATAAATAGTCATCTGCACCCAGCTCTAAGCCTTGGATGCGATCGCCCACATCTCCCAATGCTGACAAAATAATAATGGGGATATCTGTCGTCTTGCGCAGCTCTTGACAAACCTGGAGACCGTTGAGCTTTGGCATCATGATATCCAAAACAACGAGGTCGGGAGCCTGCTCCTCAAAGACCTGGAGGGCTTCTTCTCCGTCCACTGCCACAGATACTTCATATCCTTGCATCGTTAGACGAGTTGCCAGTATGCGACGAATCGTTGACTCATCATCAACGACTAAAACCTTTTGCTTATAACTCACTCAGAATTCCTATGCTTCTTGAAATACACTCAAAAATGTTGGGTTGAAAACCGAGAATCAAGCAACTTGGCGGAACGGCTAGACAACAGCGGCGCTCTCTCGCCAGACTCAAACCGGCTGCCTGTGATTTAGTCACAAATAGACACAGAGATTTACACTTCTCAACTTAATCATACCGTCTGTCTGTCTTCTGTGGGATAGCTGAGGGTTAACAATCGTGCCTTATTTGGGGATATCTGAACCTTAGGTGAGGGGTGTCAGGCGAGGGGGGTGTCGACTTTGCGGAGCATAAGGCTCAGGTCATGGAGCGATCGCCAGATATTTAAGGTGGGATGCACGGTCAGCCAACCAGGGGCATGCCTCTGCATCAGTGAAAACTCTTTCTTCTTCGGGGTGCATAGCTTTCAAGAAGTCGATCAGTAGCAAAGAGTGAGGGTTACAGGCTAATCCTTCGGGAGTATCCCACTTTGGTCTCTGGCGATTTTAATCCCAGCTAGAAAGACCAAGCCTGCTTGTGCAGGCCAAAGATGATGCGTGAGTCCGCCTGGACTTCTTCTATGCAGCCGCGATTTCAATCGCTAGGCATTTCTGTGAAAATGGGATGCTCCCAGTCCTTCTGCTCAAAAAATTTCTGCTTAAAAAATTGTTATAGGCCTTATGGAAGAATTTTTGATAGATTTTCAAGCCTAGATATTAGTGGGATGAACTTTCTATTAATTGGGTTATATTTGTGACGTTATTCTCTATGGAATCAGATAATAGATGGGCTGTTAAATTTTTTCTAGAATTATTCCTCTGGGATGCTAGGTACGTAATTTTAGGAGAAAAGAAGTCTTGCTTCTTGATGGCAAAATTATTCATCAATCCCAGAGCGAAGTGCCCGCTTGACGATATAACAATATCAGCGCTAGCAATTTGTTTGATTGCCTCAAGCGATAATTCCACCTCTTCCCCATAGATGATCTGACTGGCTCCTGAAAACTTTCTGTGAAAATATTTTCTGTACTTTGACTTTAAATCTCTGATTGTGGATTTATTGAAGTTGAGATTGAACGATTTTAGATACTCAACAAGCTCTCTTTTTCCTGAGATATAGTCAAATGATGTGCTATAGCCATCTGTAACGACAATGATTTCAATGGTCTCGCTGATCTCTTGGCATAGACGTTGAGAGAGAAGAGAAAAGTCTGATAGGTGGTCATGCCGGTAGTGAGTAGTTTGCTCAGATAAGTTAATGAATCCTTCTTGGTTGATTGCATAGCACCAAGGAATAAAAATCTTTTCTGGAAGTAACTCTAGATTTGCAACGTCACCTAGTCTAATATGAAATAAAATTTTCTTCTGATGTTCTTCTTGTTGCGTCTTTTTGATATGATATAAACTTTTTAGCTGAGCTGAAAACTGATTGTTTAAGTAGTTTCCATTGTGGCTATCTAAATATTTGACTGAACGATAGCATACTGGCATTGGAGTCTCAAAACAGAGAGATCTTTTTGCTTCTGGACTTTTAGCTCTCTTTTGAATATGCTCTAGAAAAAGTAATAGAGACTCTGTCTTGGAGCTAGATATTGTCAAGAGATCTTTGTCTTGGATTCTAGCTATATCTGTTATGCCAATGTATTGATAAATTTCTAGATACCCTTCTCGGTGAGACTTCTGACTTGTCAGAGAAGCCTCTCTGATACCGGAAAATTTTAGGCCAAGTCGTTCGCATATTTTTGCGGAAACATTAGCGTTGAGCAGTTGGTCGCCTAGGCCAGCGTCTCTTAGGGTAATAGAGTAGCTGGTTATATTCCTAAGCTTCAGCTGTGTCCGTAGGAGGAAAAACCGTTGCTGAAGTCTGAACTTGACCCATAAGTGCTTGCTCCAGTATCTCAGGGAGTTCAGAGTTTCTGTTGTGAACCTGTGCACTGTCTGCATTTGGCTTGTCTTTTCTTTCTGTTGTTCAAATCTTCACTGTGTTGTTGTGGGCCGCTAGATCTTGCCGTCACTTGTTGGGTGATTGTGTCTATCTATATCGCTGAATAGGTGCAAATAGGGGGAATGACAATATCGTGGCTTTAAAGTGCCTTGAGGCAGTGGAGAATCTGTTCTAGAAACGTCTTTGAGTGATAAATTACAGGTCTGTTCCACCATGTGTTTGTCGATATGGCGTTCCGTGCTACTTTCGCGCAGATTATAGAAATATTGCAGGCAACGCCTGTTAACTTCGAGAGCTCTCAGCTTCAGAGGTCTGCGGATGGTTTAACGACGGATACCCGTGAACTGAATTCAGGCTCCGTTTTTCTAGCTTTACGAGGCGAAAGTTTTGATGGGCATCGGTTTATTGGGCAGGCGATGGAGAAAGGTGCGATCGCAACTATCGTAGACACCCCTACAGAAACTGACATCCCCCAACTCCAGGTGCCTGATACCTTAGCGGCCTACCAAGCTTTAGGTCGCTGGTGGCGACAGCAGTTCCAAATCCCAATTATTGCGATTACTGGCTCCGTGGGCAAGACCACAACCAAGGAGCTGATTGCATCCGTTCTTGGTACGGCTGGTCACGTCCTCAAGACCGAGGCCAACTATAACAATGAGATTGGCGTGCCCAAAACGCTGTTGAGACTGACCCCAGAACATGACTATGCCGTGATTGAGATGGGGATGCGGGGGCGAGGTGAAATTGCGGAGTTGGCTCAAATTGCCCAGCCTGATATTGCCGTAATCACTAACGTTGGTACTGCCCACATCGGCCGCCTAGGCTCGCGTGAAGCGATCGCAGAAGCTAAATGTGAGCTATTTGCAGAGATGCCCGATTCAAGCCTCGCGATTTTGAATGCTGATTTACCGCTGCTCATGTCCACGGCTAAACAGGTTTGGCAGGGCGACCTAATCAGCTACGGTCTGACGGCAGGAGATTTGCAAGGACATTTGATCGACGCGCAAACGATAGAGCTAGAGGGGGAATCCTATCCGCTGCCGCTGGAGGGAGAGCATAATGCGCTAAATTATTTGGCCGCAGTTGCGATCGCACGTCATCTAAAACTCGATCTAGCCCCACTTAAGCAGGGAATCACCGTCAACCTCCCAGGAGGACGCGCTCAAAAGATCAACCTGCCCAACGATGTTGTGCTATTAGATGAAACCTACAACGCAGGTCTTGAATCAATGACAGCAGCGCTGAAGCTCCTTGCCAACACACCAGGTAAGCGCCACATCGCTGTGTTAGGCCCTATGAAAGAACTGGGTGATCATGCAGAAGCCCTCCATAGAGAAATTGGAGAGCTGGTAAAGACCCTGAACCTTGATCAGCTTTTGATTTTAGATCGGGGCTTTGAAGGAAATGCCCTAGCTCAGGGTGCTCAATCTATCCCAACGCAACAATTTGACAGTCATGACGCTCTCATTGACTATCTAGAGAAAGCCATTCTGAAGCCCGAAGGGCAGCCTGTCAGCGGTGATCGCATTTTATTCAAGGCTTCTAACTCAGTGGGCCTCAATCGTGTCGTCTCAGGCTTGAAAAATAGACTTGCAAAGGCATAAAGCATGATTTTTAGGACAGCCCTCATTGGATTGATGCTGCTGGTAGGTTGCTCTTCAGCCCCCACCGTTTCCAGTCAAGCCACAACTGACTCTTCGGTGCCTGCGCCTAACCAGCCTGAAGCCGGACTGGCAAAGGTAACTGATGTGACTGCAACCGAAAACCAGCCTGGGCAATATACCTTCGCTGTCACGGTCGAAAGTCCCGACACTGGATGCGAGCAATATGCCGACTGGTGGGAAGTCTTAAGCGAAGAAGGTGAACTGCTATACCGGCGAATTTTGGCTCACAGCCATATTGATGAGCAACCTTTCCAGCGCAGTGGTGGTCCCGTTTCTGCCTCAGCAGATCAAATTCTCATTGTTCGGGCCCACATGAATCCTGGGGGCTACGGAACTCAGGCTATGAAAGGGAGCATTGTGTCAGGCTTTCAAGAGACTCAGTTAGCCCCTGGCTTTGGGGCTGATGCCGAAATGAAGTCGCCTCAACCGAACGCCTGTACTGGCTAACCCAGGGGAAGAAATGCTTCGGGATATTCTTGCTCGTGTGGCGCAGAGAGATATTGAAGTGTCCTTTGAGCCAAGCCTTGGCCGTTCTCTGACGATTTAGGGGCGGTTGGTTCCCAGTGATTTTTGATTCGCAAAACACCGGTCTCGTCCTTTACGTTATTGTGAATACAGGTAAAGCCCATCTCAACTGGCTTTCAGCCTTGTACACCTTCAATCTGCTTGAGTGACCCATGCGCGTAATTTTAATGACCGGTAAAGGTGGCGTTGGTAAGACCTCCGTTGCTGCTGCCACTGGCCTCCGGTGTGCCGAACTGGGTTACAAAACATTAGTGCTCAGCACCGACCCGGCTCACTCCCTTGCCGATAGCTACGATATGGAGCTTGGGCACGAACCTGTATTGGTCCGCCCCAATCTCTGGGGGGCCGAGTTAGATGCTCTTATGGAGCTAGAGGGCAACTGGGGAGCGGTCAAGCGCTACATTACCCAAGTTCTTCAAGCTAGAGGTTTAGACGGCGTACAGGCAGAAGAGCTGGCTATCTTGCCGGGAATGGATGAAATCTTTAGTCTGGTCCGCATGAAGCGTCACTATGACGAAGGCACCTTTGATGTGCTGATCATTGATTCAGCCCCCACCGGTACAGCGCTCCGGTTGCTGAGCTTGCCTGAAGTGAGTGGTTGGTATATGCGCCGCTTCTATAAGCCATTCCAGGCTGTCTCTGTGGCTCTCAGACCACTAGTGGAACCGATTTTTAAGCCGATTGCGGGGTTCTCTTTACCGAACTCTGAGGTGATGGATGCGCCCTATGAGTTTTATGAGCAAATTGAAGCCCTAGAAAAGGTGCTAACCGACAATACTCAGACCTCAGTGCGGTTGGTGACCAACCCCGAGAAGATGGTTATTAAAGAGTCTCTGCGCGCCCATGCCTATTTGAGTCTCTACAACGTTTCCACAGACATGGTGGTGGCTAACAGAATTATTCCTGAACACGTCACGGATCCTTTCTTTGTGCAGTGGAAAGAGAATCAGAGTCAGCACCGCAAAGAAATTCATGAAAACTTCCATCCTCTCCCAGTCAAAGAGGTGCCGCTCTACCAAGAAGAGATGTGCGGTCTTGAAGCCTTAGATCGTCTCAAAGAGACGCTTTATCCCGAGGGCGAAGATCCGGCCAAGGTTTACTACCACGAGAATACGCTGCGGGTTGTGCAGAATGATGGTGAGTATAGCCTTGAGCTTTATTTGCCCGGTATTCCGAAAGATCAGGTGGAGCTAACGAAGACGGCGGATGAACTCAACGTTCGCATTGGTAATCATCGTCGCAATCTAGTTCTGCCCCAGGCGCTTGCGGCTATGCAGCCTGCCGGAGCCAAAATGGAAGAGGACTACCTGAAAATTAAGTTCAGCGCCAAGGTGCCTGCTTCGGTTTAGTCCGGTGACATCAATGACATAAGATCGTCTACGGATTAGATCGGAGTCATGTATGAGTTCACTGCAGGATAAAGTTGCCATTGTCACAGGTGCTTCGAGGGGCATCGGCAAAGAGATTGCCCTAGCGCTTGCTGCTGAGGGGGCTGCTGTGGCGGTGAATTATACTAGCTCCAGTACTGCAGCTGACCAGGTGGTGGCAGATATTACCGGCAAAGGTGGAGATGCGATCGCAATTCAAGCGGATGTCTCTCAAGAAGAGCAGGTCGATGCCCTCGTCAAAACCGTGATGGATAAGTGGGGCCGTGTGGACGTGCTGGTTAACAATGCAGGGATAACCCGCGATACCCTGCTGCTGCGCATGAAGCCTGCGGACTGGAGAGCGGTGATTGATCTGAATCTAACGGGTGTCTTTCTCTGCACCCGAGCCGTAAGCAAAACAATGCTCAAGCAGCGTGCGGGCAGAATTATTAATATCGCCTCTGTTGCTGGACAGATGGGCAATCCCGGTCAGGCCAACTACAGCGCCGCGAAAGCTGGAGTGATCGGCTTCACGAAAACCGTTGCCAAAGAATTCGCCAGTCGTGGAATTACCGTCAATGCAGTCGCTCCTGGCTTCATTGAGACAGATATGACTGATGGCTTAGGTGCTGAAGAAATCCTTAAGTTCATCCCCTTAGGTCGCTACGGTCAGCCCGAAGAGGTTGCAGGTACAGTACGGTTTCTGGCGGCGGATTCAGCCGCCGCTTACATTACCGGCCAAGTCTTCAACGTTGATGGCGGCATGGTAATGGCCTAGTTAAAAGGTTGCCTTACAATAGAACTTACATTTTGCCGTCGGGAGACAAAGTGATGAACCCTGCAGATAGTTCTCACATAGGGAATCTAGAATCGTCAGATTTGGCGTCTGTAGAGGAGCTGCAGAACCAGCTTAGTGCTCTACTCCGACAACTCTCTCCAGAGCGACTTCAGGTGCTTACTGATTTTGCAACCTACCTAGCGAACGCCGAGAGCGAAGCTGCTACTCAAGAACTTCTGGCAATTCCTGGTTTGCTAGAGCGGGTTAGGCAGAATCGAGCAACGCCCCAAACTCTTTATACGAACTGGAGAAACCTTCGCTCTGATGTATGAGGTTGCTCTCCATCCAGATGCCCAGAAGGTTTATCTCAAGGCTGACAAAGCTTTAGCGAAGAAAATAGCTCGATGTTTGCAGCAGCTAGAACAAACGCCTCGTTCACATCCCAATATCAAAGCTCTCAGGGGGGATTATGCAGGTTGCTATCGCTACCGTATCGGTGATTATAGGGTTGTTTACTCGATAGACGATGGGCAGGTTTTGGTGCTAGTTGTGGCGATCGCGCACCGTAGTGAAGCCTACAAACCTCACGGATAAAATTGTTGCTGTTGATCGACAAAATTGGAAGAGACAAAACTAGAGACGCATGAATCGAGAGAATACGATTGACTATATTGAGATTCCTGCCTTAGATTTGCCGAAGACAAAGGCTTTTTTCTCAGAGCTGTTTGGCTGGACCTTTGAAGACTTTGGGTCGGAGTACTGCAGCTTTAACGATGGCCGCGTGGACGGCGGCTTCTTCAAATCCGATACGACGGTCTCGACTCAATCGGGAAGCGTACTCATTGTGTTCTATCGCGCTGATTTAGAAGCTGCGGTGATTGCTGTTAAAAATGCTGGCGGTCAGATCGTCAAACCAATCTTCCCTTTCCCAGGGGGCCGTCGGTTTCACTTTAGTGATCCCAACGGCAATGAATATGCGATCTGGTCAGATGTTAGTGAATAAAGTCACTAAGAACTCAATGCTTGCTCATACCGTTGACCCACCTGATCCCAGTTCACGACATTCCACCAGGCATTGAGGTAGTCACCCCGCTTGTTCTGGTACTTCAAGTAGTAAGCATGTTCCCAAACATCGTTGCCCATGATCGGTGTGTTGCCGTCCAGTAATGGACTATCTTGGTTTGCTGTACTGGTCACTTCTAGCTTGTTATCGGGTGTCAAGACCAGCCAAGCCCAACCGCTCCCAAACTGTTTAGTGCCAGCGGTGTTGAAGGCTTCTTTGAAAGCGTCAAAGCTGCCGAAGCTTGAGTTGATGGCCTTCGCTAGCTTGCCGGTGGGTTGACCTTTACTATCGGGCGTCATGGTTTCCCAGAACATGGTGTGGTTTGCGTGACCGCCGCCGTTATTGCGAACAGTGACGCGAATATCTTCAGGGATGTTGTCTAGGTCTTGCAGGAGAGCTTCTACAGATTTGCCCTTTAAGTCAGGGTGCTTTGCGATCGCATCATTCAAATTCTTCACATAGCCCGCGTGATGCTTATCGTGGTGAATCATCATAGTTTGCTCATCAACGTATGCACTGAGAGCATCGTAAGCATAGGGAAGCGGCGGTAGTACAAATTCTTCGGCTTGTGCCTGAGCAACAAGAGAGGTCCTAGGAGAGGAAAACTCAGGATTTTGTTGGATGTTTTTTCTAAGGGGCTGCGTCAGTCCAGCTGACTGAAAACCTCCCCATAAACAGGACGTTAGGAGCAAGGTTGAGAGAACAATCCCAAACAGGCGTTTCATAGAGCGGCTTTACCTAAGAACAATACTAATCTGCTTCATCATATAAGACTTCATCAATCAGAAATGCAGAGCCGTGAGTGGCCTTTATCCAAAGAATTCTGAACTTTATGCCGCTTTGAGTCCCGTAGCGCGGTAAAAGTATCTTAATTTACAGATTTTTTCTGTACGATTACTCTCGACAACGACTCAGTTCGTGTCTGAGGTAAACCCATTAAGTTTGGAGATTTTTCATGATTGGTCTTCTGGTCAAGTTTGTGGTGACGGTTATCAGTTTGCTAATTATTTCTAAGTTGCCTGTGGTGGGGGTTGATATAGACAGCCCCGGCAAAGCCGCAATCTCAGCGATTGTCATTGGTGTTCTTAATGTTTTGATGTGGCCGCTGATCAAGTTGTTCAGCTTCTTGCCCCTGCACCTGGACTTTTTACCTGTTTTTATCCTTAACGTAATTATCTTTGGCCTTGCGGCGGCTCTGGTTCCAGGTTTCCGGCTGCAGAATAAGCTCTTGAGTGCGATCTTTGGTGCGGCACTCTTAACGCTGTTTAACGTTCTCATCCAGCGATTCCTGCCCTTTGGCGATGCTGAGACTGTCTCTTCTAGTTTCATGTTGCTCTCTAACAGTATTGGCTAGAGGCTTTTCTCGTTAATGTTTTGCTGCAATTGGCATCCGCCAGCCTGTACCAAAGGCACGGTCTGTAATTTTGAGGCCGGGAGGAGCCTGCCGACGTTTAAATTCTGCTCGATGTACAAGTTGCATGACGCGCTGCACAATGGCAGCCGCATGACCTGCAGCTACGATCTGAGTCTGTGATTGATGCTGATCAACGATGCGGGCCAAAATGTCATCAAGTTGATCGTATGGGGGGAGAGAGTCTTGGTCCACCTGATTAGGTTTGAGTTCGGCGCTGGGAGGTTTTGTGAGAATGTTTTTTGGAATGATTTCTGAGCTTTGAGCGTTAAAGGCTTGTTGGCCTGCTTCTGAGTTGAGCCAGCGGCAAAGAGAATAAACGCGGGTTTTAGGTACGTCAGAGATGGCGGCGAGCCCACCGCTCATGTCGCCGTAGAGGGTGCAGTAGCCGACGGCAAGTTCAGATTTGTTGCCGGTGGAGATCAGGAGACGACCAAATTTATTTGCGATCGCCATCAAAATCGCCCCCCGAATGCGAGCCTGTATATTTTCTTCGGCTATACCGGGTTCGGTGTCTGAGAATATACAGGATAGGGATTGATCATAGGCTCCCATGAGATCAGCAATGGGAATCACTTCAGTTTTAAAGCCCAGATTCACTGCTAGATCTTGAGCATCCTTAATCGAGTGATCGGAGCTGTAGGGAGAAGGCATTAGGACGCCAAGGACGTTTTCAGGGCCGAGGGCTGCTGTTGCGATCGCACCTACAAGTGCCGAATCAATCCCACCACTCAATCCCAGCACGGCCTGGGTAAACCCACATTTACGGGCGTAGTCCTGCACCCCTAACACCAACGCCGCCCAGATTTCAGCGTGATCACCCTCTAAGGGATGGCTGATTGAGGATCGTAGCGTTTTCTTCTCAGAATCAAATTTTATACATAGTAGATCGGTCTTGAAGGCTTGAGCGCGGCCTGCAATTGAACCCTGTATATCAACTGCCACACTGCGGCCGTCAAAAATAAGATCATCGTTCCCCCCTAGCTGATTGACGTATACGATTGGGCAACCGTGGCGCTGGGCACTGTGCGTGAGCATCGCCTCGCGGACGCGCTGTTTACCGATCACAAAGGGCGAGGCAGAAAGATTCACGATCAGGTCTACCTGACGCTCCACCAGCTCGGCAATGGGATTGACTGTGTAGGAGCGATGGCCCCAAAACTGCTCATCGTTCCAGAGATCCTCGCAAATGGTGACGCCAAGCTTGAGGCCGCAGCAGTCCAAGATGCCGGGTTGCTCTCCAGAGGCAAAATAGCGATCTTCATCAAACACGTCATAGGTGGGCAGCAGACGCTTGCGAATTACCTGCCGGACCTGACCCGCCTTGATGCAGGCCATGCTGTTATAGAGTGGCTTGCTTCCCACTTCAGGTGCCTGGGGGTTGGGTTCAGCAAAGCCTACAAGCACCATTAAATGACTCGGAACCTTTGCCGCGATTTCCTGTAGCGCTGCCGTCATCGCCTCGATAAAGCTGGGGTTGAGCAGCAGATCGCGGGGTGGATAGCCACAGAGGGATAGCTCCGGCGTTAGCATTAGCTCAGCGCCCTGGCCCGCAGTCTCTATAGACCGTTCGATAATCTGCTGGACGTTGCCGGATAAATCGCCGATGGTGGGATTGAGCTGTGCGATCGCAAGTTTCATGGGCGCTATTTTTCCCGTTCGCTATTTCCTGGTAGCATAATCGCAGCTATTGCTTCAAATTCGTTGCTACTAAACATCTCCGCATGGTTTTATCGGTCAACGAACACACCTTCAAACAAGCCGTGCTTGAGGCTGACGGTCTAGTCCTAGTCAGCTTTGGGACGCCTTGGTGTGGTCCCTGCCGAATCCTCTCTAAATATCTCAACCGGATCGACGAAGACGCGACCCACCAAATGAAGGTTGTTCAGGTCAACGCTGACGAGAACTTTAAGCTGGCCCATGACTATCGTCTCAAGCAGATCCCGACCTTGATACTCTTTGATCAAGGCGAGGTCATCCAGCGGATAGAAACTTTTGAAAGCCGTACTTTGATCCGAGAGCAGCTCCAGGCGATTTTAGAGCAGGTCCCACACTCTGCTTAGTCGGGGTTCAGGCCGGGCAGGCGATGCCTACAGTGCTGCATTCTTAAGGTTTAGCTTAAACAAGCTGCAGAAAGCCTTAAGGATCAGCGGTATTCCTGCCCATGGCCTGCAGAATAGTTAACGGAAGTTACTCTGTGCCTTCATTCAGGGCAGTCTAATCACAATATCCCGCTAAAACAAGCCGCAGCAGAGAGCCGTCTGTAAGCTTGAGATTGTGCCACAATGAAAACTGTTTTGCGGATCCAACGAAAACATCGCAGAGAATAAGCGTCAGCAATGGAATCTTTATATCAGTATGCCTGGCTGATTCCGGTCCTGCCCCTCGCAGGTGCCATGATCTTAGGCCTTGGACTGATCTCTTTTAATAAGGCAACAAATGCCCTGCGTCGGCCTAGCGCGACCTTCATCGTTTCAATGCTGGGGGGCGCAATGGCGCTCTCCTTTGCCATCCTGTGGAGTCAGTTTCAAGGTCATGAGCCTTACCTCGTCACTTTTGAGTGGGCCGCAGCCGGTAACTTTCACCTCAATATGGGTTACACCATTGATCACCTGACATCCATGATGTTGGTGGTGGTAACCACGGTAGCTTTCTTGGTGATGGTATACACCGACGGCTATATGGCCCACGATCCAGGCTATGTCCGTTTCTACGCCTATCTGAGTCTGTTTAGCTTTTCGATGCTGGGCCTCGTGATGAGCCCCAACCTGGTACAGATTTATATCTTTTGGGAGCTGGTGGGGATGTGTTCCTACCTGCTGGTGGGTTTCTGGTTTGATCGCAAACCCGCCGCTGCCGCTGCTCAGAAAGCCTTTGTCACCAACCGCGTCGGTGACTTTGGTCTGCTGCTGGGTATTTTGGGCCTCTTTTGGGCCACCAACAGCTTTGAATTTGACATCATTGGCACTCGCCTCCAGGAGCTAGTCGCCTCTGGAGCACTCAGCGGAACGCTCGTTTCTATCTTTGCCATTCTGGTGTTTTTGGGTCCTGTTGCTAAGTCAGCCCAGTTCCCCCTCCACGTATGGCTACCGGACGCAATGGAAGGGCCAACACCCATTTCGGCTCTGATCCACGCCGCCACTATGGTTGCGGCTGGGGTCTTCTTGATTGCCCGAATGTTTCCGGTCTTTGCCGACATTCCAACAGTGATGACGGTGATTGCCTGGACCGGCGCTTTAACTGCATTCCTGGGTGCCTCCATTGCGATGACCCAGAACGATATTAAGAAGGGTTTGGCTTACTCCACCATTTCTCAACTGGGCTACATGGTGATGGCAATGGGGATTGGCGCTTACTCCGCCGGCCTCTTTCACCTGATGACCCACGCTTATTTCAAGGCCATGCTCTTTCTTGGCTCCGGCTCCGTCATTCACGGTATGGAAGATGTCGTCGGGCATGACCCAGTGCTTGCGCAAGACATGCGCCTAATGGGTGGTCTGCGGAAGTATATGCCTGCCACTGCCATCACCTTTTTAATTGGCTGTCTTGCTATTTCCGGGATTCCACCCTTCGCTGGCTTTTGGTCTAAGGATGAGATCTTAGGGGCTGCGTTTGAAGCAAATCCGGCTCTGTGGTTGATTGGCTGGGCCACTGCAGGGGTTACGGCTTTCTATATGTTCCGCATGTACTTCTCGACCTTTGAAGGAGAATTTCGCGGTAACCAATCAGAGCTTCGCACCCAGATTAAACAGCTTTCTCAACCGGCTTTCGGACCTGGGGCAATGGATCCTAAAGAGCTGGAGGCTCATGATGCCCACGACTCTCACGATCACGGGCACCACGCCAGCGAGCCCCATGAATCTCCGATCACCATGACTTTACCGCTAATGGTGTTAGCGATTCCCTCATTAGCTATCGGACTGTTGGGGACACCCTTCGCTAACTACTTTGAAACCTTCATCTATCCGCCAGGGGAACCCGTTCCCGACATGGCAGAGATAGCGGCTGAGTTCGAGTGGTCTGAGTTCGCTCCGATGGCGGGTAGCTCCATCGGCATTGCCCTGATTGGGATTACGCTGGCTTCGTTGATGTATATCAGCCGCAAGGTTGATGCCGGTGCGATCGCATCTAAAATTCAGCCTCTCTATGAGTTCTCACTCAACAAATGGTACTTAGATGATTTCTATGATCGTGTTTTCGTACGTGGCTGCCGTCGATTAGCGCGTCAGGTCTTAGAGGTGGACTACAACGTCGTTGATGGCGTTGTTAACTTCACGGGGTTTGTCGCCGTGATTAGTGGCGAAGGGTTGAAATACTTTGAGAATGGTCGCGCCCAGTTCTACGCGCTGATTATTTTCTTCGCGGTTTTGGGTTTCGTGATTATTTCTGTCTAGGGCGGCATTGTTAAGCTCACATTGTCAATTTCTGTAAGGTAAATTCTTGCAAGTTCAGAGGTTATACGGTTTATGACTTTAGCCACCTTTCCCTGGCTAACCGCAATTATCTTTTTTCCGATAGTGGCCTCTGCTGCGATTCCGCTGATTCCTGACCCCGACGGCAAAGGGCGACCAATTCGCTGGTATGCCCTCACCATTGGGCTGATCAACTTTGTGATGCTGGTCTATGCGTTTTACACGCAGTACGACATCTCCAGCTCTGAAATGCAGATGGTGGAGCGTTACGACTGGATCCCTCAAATTGGTCTCCAGTGGTCGGTGGGGGCGGATGGCCTCTCCATGTCGCTAATTCTGCTGACGGGTTTTATCAGTACGCTGGCGATTTTGGCTTCTTGGCCGGTTACCTTTAAGCCTCGGCTATTTTATTTTTTGATTTTGGCGATGTACGGCGGTCAGATTGCAGTGTTTGCGGTCCAAGATCTGCTGGTTTTCTTCTTGGCTTGGGAACTGGAGCTGCTGCCGGTTTATCTGCTGCTGTCGATTTGGGGTGGCTATAAGCGTCAGTATGCAGCAACAAAATTTATTTTATACACCGCTGGAAGTTCTCTGTTCATCTTGGTTGCAGCGCTGGCAATGGCTTTCTTTGGTGATGTAGTCACCTTTGACATGAGATCGCTAATGGCAAAGGACTACCCACTCACCTTCCAGCTGTTGGTCTACTCTGCCTTCTTGATTGCCTATGCAGTTAAGCTACCCATCGTACCGCTCCACACCTGGCTGCCGGATGCCCACGGTGAAGCCACTGCTCCGGTTCACATGCTGCTGGCAGGTATTCTGCTAAAAATGGGTGGCTACGCCATGATTCGCATGAATGTGGAGATGCTGCCGGACGCCCATGCTAAGTTTGCGCCTGCGCTGATTATTTTGGGAGTGGTCAACATTATCTATGCGGCCCTCACCTCCTTCGCTCAGCGCAACCTCAAACGGAAGATTGCCTATTCTTCAATTTCCCACATGGGCTTCGTCCTGATTGGGATTGCCTGCTTCACTGACTTGGGCATGAGTGGTGCTGTCTTGCAGATGGTCTCCCACGGTTTAATTGGGGCAAGCCTGTTTTTCTTGGTCGGCGCAACCTACGACCGCACTCATACCTTGGTTCTCGAAGAAATGGGGGGGGTCGGTCAGCAGATGCCTAAGATCTTTGCCATGTTCACGACCTGTAGTATGGCATCCTTGGCGCTACCGGGTATGAGTGGCTTTGTCGCTGAGCTGATGGTGTTTGTCGGCTTTGCAACTAGTGATGCCTACAGCTTCAGCTTTCGTTTGATTGTGGTCTGTTTAGCGGCAATTGGTGTGATCCTAACGCCTATCTACTTGCTATCAATGCTGCGGGAAATCTTCTACGGTGATGAGAACAAAGAGCTGACTTCCCACGAGGCTCTCATTGATGCAGAACCGCGTGAGGTATTTATCATTGCCTGTTTATTGATCCCCATCATTGGGATTGGTCTCTATCCCAAAATTATGACGCAGGTTTACGATGCTAAAACATCGCAGCTCATTGCTCGGATTCGTACCTCTGTACCTTCGATCGTTCAAGCGGCTACGCCCACAACAGAACAGCAGGCAGTTCTCTTAAGTCAAGGCGTTAGTCAGGCACCCCGGCTTTAATTGCTGTGCGTGTCTCTGCGATGATTAGAGGCACGCATGAATGCTCTGTCTCTAGCACTGATAGGTTCACCGTCACCTAATCTAGGTTTTCGGCCTTCTGATAGATCGCCCAGAAGCGGTCTGTTACGGGCCAAGACATCGTCCATGAGTTGGGAATAATGGCCAAAAGCTTTTCAAGAGGATACGACCAAAACCCGCCGTGGTAGCGGAGCAAGGACCGTAGGTATGGGGCGCTCACCCATCGGGTTGCGTTGCCTTGACCCACTTCTTCAAAGTCGTAAGCTTCGGCAATTTCTCGCAGAGAGCATGGTGAAAACCAGTTTTGTGTGGTGGGCGGTTGATAGGCCCGCCACCGCTTGCCACAAAGACGAGCCGTCCAGCTACTACGATTCCAGGTTTCGATCAGCCATAGGCCACCCGGTCGGGTAACGCGGTCGGCAACTTCTAGGGCAGCCTCAAGATCGTAAAAATGAGAAAGGACCTGAATCATCATAACTAGGTCGTAACACTCACTTTTAGGAAACGTTTCAAGGGTATCTGGGGTAATGTTGAGCCGCAGCTTTTCGCGGCCTAATCTTCCGATGCGCGCGTTGGGCTCAATCCCGCGGCTTTGCCAATCGTAGTTCATCAGCCCGTGGAGGATAAAACCAGCAGCGGCTCCTACATCAAGCGCTGTTCCAGGCCAACAGTAGCCTTCTAGTAGCTTTCCGTAACATTGCCCTTTCTTCCTGAGCAGGCTGGCTTCAGCAAGATAGTCAAGATACCCAAGGCCGTCTCCTTGAAAGTACTGGCCATCATAAATTTGGCCCACTTCGTCAATGCCAAGCTCTAGTTCGGCAAAGCGATGACTGCAGTTGGCACAATCCCGAATCCAGATGTGATTTTTTCGGAACTTGCGATCGCCTGTCTGACCGCAGATCGGGCATTGTTTGGCTGCTGGGATACTGGCATCAAGCTCAAACATTGCGTCTCCGATTGCAGCAGTCCTTAAGGCTGGTCCTTAGCATTAAAGAGGGTGCCAGCTTCCCTCCTCATTTTGGGCAATTTGCTCGTGGGAAATCAGTGATTCAATGACGTCCACACAGCGCTCGCATAGAAGAGGATGTTGGCTTGAAGCGCCGACGTGCTCGGAATAGTTCCAGCAGCGATCGCACTTATGTCCCTGGGCCGGGGTGACACCTACGGTCAAGGTATCAGACTTTGAGGAATACTGTGCTGTCTTGGCAAAATCATTGGAATCCAGCAGTTCTACCTGTGAAGCTAGGAATAGGTACCGCAATTCATCAATTCCGTTCGTTTTTTGATCCGAGGCTGGATTGAGGTCTGCTAACGTTTGCCGTAGATTGTTATCTGCAACATGAAGTTGCACCTTGGCCTCTAGCGAGGAACCAATGGTTTTGGCAGAACGGGCCTCTTCTAGAACTTTATTAACGTCTTGACGCACCTGCCGAATCTGACTCCAGGTGGCAGCAAGGCTGGCATTTTGCCAGTTGTCTTCTAGCTGCACCCATCCTGCAGCGAAAATTGAGGCGTGAGATTTTGCGTAGGGCAGCGCTTGCCAGATGTCTTCTGCCATGTGGGATAGGACCGGAGCGATGGCGCGGGCTAGGTTCTCAAGTGCGATCGCAAGTACCGTTTGGCAGCTTCGCCTGCGAACATCATCAGGGGCGCTGATATAGAGCCGATCTTTAGCGATATCGAGGTAGAAGTTAGACAGGTCTACCACACAGAAATTCTGCACAGCCTGGAAAAAGCGGAAAAACTGATAGGTCTCGAAGGCATCGGTAACTTCAGCGAACACCTCAGTCATCCGATGGAGCATATAGCGATCGAGCTGAGACAGATCGGCATAGTCCACTGCATTCTGAGCCGGATCAAAATCATGGAGATTACCGATTAAGAATCGCGCTGTATTGCGGATCTTGCGATAGACATCCGACATTTGCTTGAGGATGTTTTTCCCCAGCGGCACATCAGAGGCGTAGTCTACGGATGAGACCCAAAGGCGTAGTACATCAGCGCCGTAGGGTGGATCTTGCTTTTGATTTCTACCCCCATTGATCACCAGTGTTGGATCAACAACGTTGCCGATGGATTTGCTCATCTTGCGTCCCTGTTCATCGAGGACGAATCCGTGGGTGAGAACGGTTTTATAGGGAGCCTGACCGTGGGCCGCGACGCTGGTCAAAAGGCTCGACTGAAACCAGCCACGATGCTGGTCAGAGCCTTCAAGATAGATCTCGGCTGGATATTTTAGCGCCTCACGCTGATCGAGAACGGCGGACCAAGAAGAGCCGGAATCAAACCAGACATCCATTGTGTCGGTGCCTTTGCGATAGCTATGGCCGTTGCTGCGGTAGGGCTCCGGCAATAGTTCCTCTGTGGAAAGCTCCCACCAGGCATCCGATCCCTTTTCGGCGATAATCTTCTGGGCATGGTTGATCGTCTCTTCGTTCAGGAGCGGTTCGCCATCGGCTTCGTCGTAGAACACCGGGATGGGGACGCCCCAGTTACGCTGTCGAGAGATACACCAGTCAGACCGCTCGGAGACCATTGACGTGATTCTATTTTCACCTTGGGCGGGGATCCAGTGGACGGTTGCGATCGCATCCAACACATCCTTTCGAAAGCCATCAACAGACGCAAACCACTGCTCCGTCGCCCGCAAGATGACCGGCTTCTTCGTCCGCCAATCGTAGGGATATTTATGAACATAATCCTCTTCCTTTAGCAGCGTGCCAGCAGACTTGAGCGCCTCAATCACGGCCTCATTTCCACCGTTGAGAACATTGAGTCCCTCAAATGGTCCCGCTTCCTTTGTGAACTGACCATTGCCGTCCACCGGAGACAGCATCGCCAAACCATACTGCTGGCCTACTTGATAATCCTCTTGACCATGTCCTGGAGCCGTATGCACCAGTCCCGTCCCAGACTCAGTGGTCACATAGTCGCCCATCACTAGAGGACCTTCTCGGTCAAACAGAGGATGGCGATAGGTCGAATGCTCTAGCGCCTTGCCAGAGATTGTGGTTTGAACCGTGAGATCTCCTGCGAGGGTTGTTGCCAAAGCCTCAACCAAATCTTCCGCCACAATCAGATGTTCTCCAGTAGCCGTCTTGACCACCGCATAGCTGAGATCCGGATTGAGACTCACCGCTAAGTTGCCGGGGATTGTCCAAGGTGTGGTTGTCCAGATCGCCACCTTTAGTCCAGGGAGATAGTCCGCTAGATCGTTTTCTGCTTCAGGTGAGAGCTTTGTGACCTCAAACGCTACATAGATACTGCGAGAGGTATGTCCTTCGGGATATTCCAGCTCTGCCTCAGCCAGCGCTGTTTGGGAACTGGGACTCCAGTAAACCGGCTTGAATCCCCGGTAGATATAGCCCTTGAGGGCCATTTGTCCAAAGACACCAATTTGAGCCGCCTCGTATTCAGGCTTGAGTGTCAAATAGGGATGCTCCCAGTCAGCCCATACGCCGTACCGCTGGAAACTCTTGCTCTGTTTCTCGACTGTTTTGACCGCAAAATCGCGTGCTTTCCAGCGCAGCTTCAGTGGCGTTAAATTCGCGCGATGCTCAGGATTGATGTTTTGCAGCACCTTCAGCTCAATAGGTAAACCATGACAGTCCCAACCCGGTACATAGCGGACCTTGCGGCCTTGCAGGAGTTGATACTTGTTAATCGTATCCTTGAGAATCTTGTTAAGGGCATGACCAATGTGCAGATCTCCGTTGGCGTAGGGCGGCCCGTCGTGCAGTACAAACAGTTCCCCCGGATTGTTTTGGGAGAGGTCTTCGTAAATCTGCTGTTCCTGCCAAAATGCCTGTAGCTCGGGTTCACGCTTGACGGCATTGGCCCGCATGTCAAAGGTCGTGCGGGGCAGATTGACGGTTTTCTTGTACTGGCCTGCTTCTGTCACAGTAATTAATAAGGTCGCTAGGTTGGACAATGGAGATATTCAGTCATTATCAACGAGATCTTGGCGGAGCTTCAAGAAACTTAGCTCGACTATTTTCCGCAGACGCTGAAGTCATGTGAAGTGGTCTAGATACTACCGCCCTCTTGATGGATCGCTATCTACCTCTTTCAGAGCAGCTTAAGCTACAACTAATAATCTAGCGTGACAATACAACAGGACTTTGACCTCTAGTCTAAAAGCAGCTTAACAGTGAATCTAAAAGCGAAGATATTACTGGGGTACAGCGTGTCTCTAGCACTAGTCATTCTCGTTTGCGGCTGGGGAGTGGTGAATCTGCGACGGCTGGGGAAGGCCAGCGACGCAATCTTACGAGAGAACTATCGCAGTATCCTTGCCGCAGAGAATATGATCGACGCTATCGAGCGTCAGGATAGCGCCACTCTTTTGGTGTTGCTAGAGAATCAGTCTCAGGGAACGAGACAGTTCCGTGAACATGAAATTGATTTTTTACAGTGGCTGGGGCGCGCCAAGGACAACATTACAATCATGGGCGAAGCCCAGCAATTAGAGGCTTTAGAGAATGACTACCGGGACTATCTGATTGCGTTTTCTCAAATGCCAGACCTGCGTTCAGCAAAACAGACTGACTCTGACTACTACTACAAAACTTTGCTGCCTCAGTTTCAAGAGGTCCGTGAGGGGTGTAGTGAGCTGCGAGATTTGAATCAAAAAACAATGCTGTCGGCTTCTGAGGAAGCGCAGCTGGTTTCCCAGCAGGCGACCTGGTCAATGATTGTGACGGGAGCAGCAGCAGCAGGTTTAGGCTTAGCTTTCAGCCTGATTCTCTCAGATCGACTTGGACGGCCCCTGCGCGAAATGACGCTGGCCACAGAACAGATTGCAGAGGGTGACTATGATGTCACTCTCGAAGTGAATACAAAGGATGAGCTGGGTCAGCTTGCCCACGAGATTACGACGATGAGTCGCAAACTGAAAGCCTTTCGTCAGCTTAACGTGGGCAAGGTGATTGCAGAGAAGCAGCGCAGTGAGGCAATTATCTCTAGCATTGTCGATGGTCTGGTGGTGGTGGATGATCAGTTCAAAATCATTGCGATTAACCCAACGGCTGCTGCAATCTTACAAACGACTCCTAAGCAAGCTCAGGATGTCTCCTTTCTAGAGGTGGTTCACAGTGAGTCGCTGTTTGAGCATGTGAAGGCAACAGCCCAATCTGGCCAACCTCCTGAACTGGACGAGGAGCAATCCATTTTGGAGATGGAGCGCGACCACAACATCCAGTACTACAAATTTGCCATCACCCCTGTCACCACCGATAGGGACAAAATGCTGGGGGTGGTGTTGCTGCTCCAGGATGTCACGAAGTTCAAAGAACTCGATCAGCTCAAGAGTGACTTTGTGGCTACAGCTTCCCACGAATTACGAACGCCGCTGACCGGCATGACCATGAGTATTAACCTGCTGCTAGAAACTGCCAAGCAGAAGCTTTCTGATACGGAGCAGGAGCTTCTACAGACGGCTCAAGAAGATATCCAGCGGCTGCGGGCACTCGTCAATGACCTCCTGGATCTATCCAAAATCGAGTCAGGTCGTATTGAGATGGAGCTAGTCCCGGTTGATGTGGGGCTTTTGATCAAGAAGGCTCTATCTCCTTTTCAGATGCAGGTAGAAGAGAAATCAGTGGAGCTCATTGAGCAAATTCCGGAAGAACTGCCTAAGGTTAAAGCAGATGCCAACAAAATTACTTGGGTGCTAACTAACTTGGTTGCTAATGCCCTTCGCTACACGGAAGCGGGCGGGCAGATTCGGGTAGCGGCCCAACCTCGCCAAGACGTAATTTATGTTTCTGTCGCCGATGATGGTGATGGCATTCCGGTAGAGTATCAAGCCCGAATTTTTGATAAGTTTGTGCAGGTCGAGACTGAAAAAGATGTCGGCGGCAGCGGTTTAGGACTAGCGATCTGCAAAGAGATGATCAAAGCTCACGGCGGAACCATCTGGGTGGACTCAATACCGGGCCAAGGCAGTACGTTTACCTTTACATTACCAATAGTGGATCGTTCACCAGTTACGGAAGGAGATTCAATGCATGTCTAGTTCAAATATCTTAGTCGTCGATGATGAGAAGAGCATCCGGCTAACGGTTGCCCAGTCCCTGGAACCTCAGGGCTATGCAGTAAAAACAGCGGTCAACGGAGATGATGCCCTCGCTCGACTCAAGGAGCAGAGCTTTGATCTGATTTTGACCGATCTCAAGATGCCCGGAATTGACGGCATGGCGCTGATTGAGCAGGCCGTGGAGCTGTACCCAGAAATTAAGGTGATCATGATTTCAGCCCACGCTACGGTGGACAACGCTGTGGGGGCCATGAAGTTGGGAGCCGTAGACTTCATCCAAAAGCCCTTTACCCCTCAAGAGATTCGAGATATTGTGCAGCGGGTGCTAGAGCGGCAAGCGCTCGGTGACCAAGAGGAGCAAGACTATGGTGCGATGGTAGAGCTGGCGAAATATCAGGCCAGTGAGCGACAGTTTGAGGTTGCGATCGCACAAACCAAAAAGGCCATCGGCTCTGACCCGTCTCGTCCTGAAGCCTTTGACTTGCTGGGAATGCTGCAGGAAACGTTGGGTGATCGTCTAGAAGCACTCAAGAATTATCGGGTCGCGATTGATTTAGATCCGACTTTTGAATCAGCGAAGCAAAATTTAGACCGCGCAACAGAAGATCCGAGCAACAGGCCAACGCTATAGAGCTTCGCTAGCATATAGCGCTCACATCACTTTTCTCTTCATAGGACATTTGATCATTCGCCCCTTCAGACGATCATCATCTGTCATATCAAGTGTCTAAAAATTTCTTTTACGCAACGAAAGGATCAATATGGCACAGTCTTTGTATATTGTCGTGGTTGGGTGTGGCCGCTTAGGCTCAATCCTTGCCAGTCGCTTAAGTGGTCAAGGTCATAGCGTTGTCGCAATTGACTGTAACGAGAAAAATTTCAGCGGTCTTTCCAGTGAATTCAGTGGCTTCCAAGTGATCGGAGATGCTGTCGAGTTAGCGGTGTTAGAGCAGGCCAAAACCAACCAGGCCGACTGTCTGTTTGCCGTCACCGATCAAGACAACATCAACCTAATGGTGGCTCAGGTGGCAAAAACCGTATTTGATGTTCCTAAGGTGCTAGCTCGCGTCTTTGACCCCGGTAAAGAGGAAATGTACGAACAACTGGGCATTGCAACGATTAGCCCGACGAAACTCTCTGCAGAGGCATTCCTGCAGGTCTTCAATCAGCCTCAGGAGGTGGGCGCATGAGACTCATTTTGGTGGGGAGCGGTAAGCTCATTTACTTTTTGGCCCGACAGTTTGCCAGCAAGGGCTATCACCTAACAATCATCACGCACGATTCTGCCGAAGCAACAACCCTCTCTCGTCAGTTCAAAGCAACGGTGATGGTGGGCGACGGCAGCAATCCAGCGACTCTCAAGGATGCAGAAGCCTACCGCGCTGATGCACTGCTGGCGTTGACGGCGGAAGATCAGAATAATCTAGCTGCCTGTCAGGTCGCTCAGAAACAGTACGATGTCTCGCGCACACTGGCACTGGTGAATGATCCAGATAACCAGGCGATTTTTCAGGAACTAGGCATCTCAATTGCCTTCTCCGCCACCGAGATTATTGCCAGCCTGATTGAACAGCAGCTTGAGCAAGAAGATATCAAAACCGTCATGTCAGCCGCGGAGGGCGAGGTCGGCGTGGTTGAAATTGCTCTTAATGAAGACAGTCCTGCCGTTGGCAAAACCATCAAAGAGCTAGAAATTTCCAGTCAGGCTCAAATCACCTGCATTATTCGCAATCAATACTTGGTCTCGCCAGAACGGTGGACTCGGCTGCAGGTCAATGATCGCCTTGTGTTGGTGAGTCGCCCAGAACACTATGGGCCATTTTTGCGGGTACTAACGGGTGAGGGAACCTAGAAAGATATGCGATATCATCAACTGCTGCGCCAGCGCTACCGAGCGATTTTTGGCTACACCGGACTGGTGTGTTTTATTTCTGGTCTGACGATTCTGGCCCCTCTGCTAGCCCTGATCTTTTACCCTGAAGAGCTGTCCCTCGCTTGGGGGCTTCTTCTGCCGGGGCTGGGTATGGCGCTAGTCGGTCTATTGCTGTGGAAAGAACTTGCTCCCAAAAAGAGTGTGAGTTTGACTTTGCCAGAGGGGGCCGTGATTGTGGTTTTGTCTTGGATTGTTGCGATCTCAATTGGCACCATCCCCTTCATCACGATCCAAGATCTCACCTTTACCCAGGCCATCTTCGAGTCCACCAGCGGCTGGACCACAACGGGCCTATCGGTCGTAGACGTGACCCAAGCCTCCCATTTAATTCTTTTGTTTCGGAGCACCATTGAGCTAGCCGGAGGCGCAGGTCTAGCGATTATCACTCTCAGCGCCTTAGCCGGTCCCTCAGGATCTGGCCTATCTTCTGCAGAAGGCCGCAGTGATCAGCTCGCCCCCAACGTTCGTCGGTCAGGCAAACTTGTCTTGAGTCTCTACAGCGGCTACGTCGCCATCGGAATTGTTGCCCTTCGAGTGGCTGGGATGGGCTGGTTTGATGCCGTGAACCACTCTTTCGCAGCTCTCTCCACAGGCGGGTTCTCGACGCGAACAGATTCGATTGGTTACTGGGATAGTCCGGCGGTGGAAGCCGTCACAATTGTACTGATGCTGTTTGGTACCCTGAGTTTTGTCACAGGCTACCTGCTGCTCACAGGCAAGTTCAAAGCGGTGATTCGCAACGGTGAGATCCGCCTACAGGCATTGATGATTCCTCTGTGTGCTCTGCTCCTCTTGCTGGGTGTAACGACCGGACTTTATCCCACCCTAGAGAAAGCGATCCGGGTCGCCATTTTTGAAACCGTAACTGCCCTCTCCACCACAGGATTTTCCACCGTTGGCTATGGAGACTGGAATAGTTTCGGATGGTTAGTCATGATTCCCCTAATGCTTATCGGCGGTGGATCTGGCTCTACTGCTGGGGGTATCAAGCAACATCGAATCTATGTACTTTACAGAGCATTGATCTGGGAAGTCCGACGGATGCTGCTACCTAAAAGCGCCGTTACCGAACCAGATGCTTGGCAGGGTGAGCAAAGACAGTTCCTCAGCGATGCTAAAATTCGCCAAATTGCGCTGTTTGTCTTTTTATACCTGCTTGTTTTTGGGATTGGCAGCAGCATTACTGCCGCCTACGGTTACCCTCTTAAGGACAGCTTGTTTGAGTACGCCAGTACATTAGGAACGGTGGGGCTGTCGATTGGGGTCACTGCGGCAGATGCCCCGACTGGCTTGCTTTGGGTGCAAAGCATTGGTATGTTCCTGGGACGCCTGGAGTTCTTTACCGTTTTTGTCGGCATCCTCCAAATGGTTCGAGACGTACCGGTTCCAGTTCGATAGCATAGCGTACTGGGGCCGTGGAGCTATGCTTCAGTCTTGCTGAGCGTTAGTGCCAGTGCTAAGAGCATCTAAGCCAGTGGATCAGGCGCAGTCCATTCTTCGGGCTTGTCTTCTGGCTGCAGATCGCCGCTGTTTATTGCCGTCTGTGTCGTCTTAGATTCAACCGATGTCTCTGCGGTCGTGGAATCCTTCCCGACCGCATCAGAATTCTCTGTTTCAGAGGTGTCTCCCTCTGAAACAGGTGTGTCAAAGGTTGTTGCAGCAGCTTGTTCTTGTTCTGCTGGAGGTTGTACCTCAATAGTCTCAGAAGAATGGGAAGGGCTATCTGTATCTATTTCTACAGGTGGCAAAGCTGATTGTGGATCTACCGGTTCGGTCGCGTTTGGGATTTCATCTCCATTCTCTTGACTAACCTCACGGGTGGCTTCTGTTTGAGTCGCCTCTGTTTCCGCCATCGGTACTTCAACGGTGATGGGGGATTCCGACGTTTCTTCTTCTTGTGCGCTAGAAACGTCTAGAGGCTCTGATGGATTTTCAGTAGATGGAGGTGTTTCAACCTCCGGCGGCGGTGAAACTTCAGCTTCTGCTGCTTTTTCTGGAGCGTCCCCAACCGGATCGAGGTTCTGCGGTGTTTCTTTGCTTGCAGGCTCCGTCACCACTGATGCGGCTTTGCCTTTTACTGTATCTTCAGAGGCCGGTGTTGCCTTGATAGTTACAGTATTGACGGTTTGTGGACTTTTCTCACCGGACTTAAATAACCCAGTCAAATTGCCTGACAAATTAGAGAGGGGATCAGTGAGCTGATTGAGAAAGTTCGGTTTTGCCTCCTCGGTAACCCCTACTTCGATCTCTGCAATGTTTGCCTCTTGAGGCTTTTCGAGTACTTTGGCAACGAAGCCTGAAATCAAGGCGATGAGTGGCTCGATCAGCTTCCATGCCTGAAGCACAATGCCTCGAAGACGACCGCTTACTGACCCTGACTCAGGACGGGGGATGTCAGGTGAGGCTAATGACGCGCGCTGCTGAATCGTCTGTTGGCCCAGCCAGACGATCAGGCTAACGCTGGCAATTTGACCTAATAGCAGACTCCCTGGAATCGTTTTGGCATTGGCCCACAGAACGAGGGCATAAAACAGCCCTACTCCACCCCAAATAAAGTCATTCTTACGGTGGACCTCGGGGAATAAGTAGGCTGCCAGGTAGAGACCTAAACTCCCTAAACCCATAATCCAGACCAGCACATAGGTCAGCATGTTGTGCCTCCTCACATGGAGTTGTTTCGATCAATTAATACCACTCTACTCTCTGGCCGTTGACAGCCTTTTGCCTTCTGTACCAGAGACTTGAGCAGAATTAGTCTTTTGCCCATCAAGAGTGGGCGGATTAAATTGAGTACAATAAAGCTAGCAAACGTTACTGCACATCTGTTGCCGCTTATGTCTTCTGAAGTTGTTTTTGATAAACGCAAGCTCAAGAGTCCCCCTCTTAATATTCATACTTTGGGCGATCGCGTCCTGCGTCAGCCTGCCAAGCGGGTGTCTCAGGTCAACAACGATATTCGGCAGTTGGTTAAAGAGATGCTGCAGACGATGTATAGTGCTGACGGCATTGGTCTGGCTGCACCGCAGGTTGCAGTACCGAAGCAGGTGATTGTTGTAGATATTGACCCCGACGAAGCCGCTAACTCACCGTTGATTTTAATCAATCCGCAAATCCGCAAGCGAAGTGATGATCTCGTCGCCGATCAAGAAGGCTGTCTCAGCATTCCTGGGGTTTATTTAGACGTGACCCGTCCCGAAGCGATTGAAGTTGCTTACAAAGATGAACAGGGTAGGCCTCAAAAAATATGGGCTACTGAGCTACTTGCGCGGGCGATTCAGCACGAGATTGATCACCTAACCGGGGTGATGTTTGTTGATCGCGTTGAGAATCAGCTACAGCTGGGTCAGGCCCTCTCGAAGCAAGGCTTTTCCCACCGGGCCGTGAAATCCATCAACCCTTAGAGGTGGAGACAGACCGAGCGTTTTGGCTGGCCTGGTCTCAGATTCCGGGCATTGGTCCCGTCATTTTGCAGCGGCTGCTGGCCCAGTTTGGCTCGCTTTCTGCGGCCTGGGTTGCCAGTGGCGAGCAGCTACAGATGGTCAGCGGAATTGGAGGACGAACGCTCACTACTATTCTGAGTCAGCGACAGGCCATTCATCCAGAGCAATTCCTCGCTGAACACCAGCATCAAAACTTTTGGGTGCCTTCAGATCGGGAGTACCCTCGCCTTTTGTTAGAAATTGGCGATCCTCCACCGGTTCTCTACTACTACGGACAGGTCTCTGTGGCTGAGAACCAGGGCGCTACACCAACGGTTGCAATTGTGGGGACGCGAGATCCGTCAGAATATGCAAAACGCTGGACCCGAAAAATTGCCTATGCTCTGGCAAAAAACGGCTTTACGGTTGTTTCAGGGATGGCAGAGGGCATTGATACCCAAGCCCACATTGGCTGTATCGAAGCGGGCGGGCGCACGGTTGCTGTATTGGGGACCGGAGTCGATACGCCCTATCCGCAGCGGAATCAAAAGCTGCACCAGCGTATTGCAGAACAAGGTTTAGTGGTGAGCGAGTATCCTGCGGGCACCCAGCCCCATCGCTCACATTTCCCGAAACGTAATCGCATTATTGCCGCTCTCAGTCGTGCCACTTTGGTGATGGAAGCACCGAGTAAGTCAGGGGCATTAATTACGGCATACCAAGCGAATGAATATGGCCGTGATGTCTATGTGCTGCCCAACTCCCTCGACAACATTCGTGCGGTGGGATGCTTGGGACTGCTACAGCGGGGAGCACAGGCGATTTTAGGCATTGGCAATTTACTCAATATGCTGGGCGCTATGCCCACCCTAGAAGTAGAGAAGGGAATAGAAACGGCTCCTGCTCAGGCTGCACTTGCTTCTCCAGCATTGACTCCTGTACAGGAGAGCTTGGTTGTGGCCCTTAAAGAATTGGTCCAGGGAACCGGTGAAGTCGGCATCCCGTTTGATTTAATAGTAGAGAAAATGCACATTCCTACTGGGGAGCTATCCAGTACACTTCTACAGTTAGAGTTGTTGGGGGTGGTGGTTCAACACCCTGGTATGCGCTATTCTCTTGGCTAGTTTCCATGGCTTCTTCCCTGACGGCTCTGATTCAACAAGGCAAGGATGCTCTTAATCAAGATGATCCGGCCACTGCAATGCTCCGTTTTCGGCAGGCGCTCAAGCTAGACGGACAGAACCCTGATCTTTGGGCGCAGTGTGGTGTCGCTCTGCAGCGCCTAAAGCGTTATCCCGAGGCCGTGATCGCTAACACGAATGCTCAGACGCTCTATGCCAATCGTCAGGCTGAAGTCCAGTCGCTACCGCCGCTAACGGTCCCTGAAGATTTAGAAGACCCGCCTGCAGGCTCAGAGGCCCCGACACCAAGATCTGGGCTAGATGATCCTAATTTTTGGCTAGAGCGGGCGGGGGCTTTAGCGAATGCTGGAAGCTATGAACTTGCGATCGCAAGTTATGACAAAGCCCTCGCATTAGAACCCGAATCTCCCCGTATTTGGAACTACAGAGGCACGGCCTTCTTTCGATCTGGAAACTATATTGAAGCCATCTCTAGTTTTGATCAAGCGATCAAACTGAATCCCGAAAACTATCAATCCTGGCACAACCGTGCCAGCGTCTGGGCTGAACAAAAACAGTATGAACAGGCCATTGCCGACTATGACGTCGCCCTGCGTCTCACCCAGCAACAGCTCTGGCCTGCCTGGGAAGATCGAGGCATGTGCATTTACCTTACTCAAGGCTACCCCGCCGCGATTGCAGCCCTAGAAGAGGGGCTACAGGCTATGCCACCGCACCATCCTGAGTATCCTCGTGCCTGCGGCATATTGCACCAGCGTAAAGGAGACTTTCAATATCGCGAAGGTCACACACTCATCGATCCGAATCCCTCCTGGCAAGAGGCAAAACTGAGTTATCTCAGTGCACTAGAATTTTTGACTTTTGCCCAGTTTCCTGAACTACATTTGCTGGCGCTTCAATCTTTACTGACGGTTTGCGGTTACCTCAATGACCAATATGCGCTCCAAACCATGCTGCCTGAAGCGCTAGAAAAACGGGAGCAGATTCTTCAAATGTTGACTCTGTCCCCTGAGCAGCGACAGGGACTCAAGCAAGAGCTGTCCGGTCTAGATCAAATGCAGATTGATTTGCTAGCCCAAACAGACGCGACCCAAGCCTTGCTGACCGCAGATATGGCCCATCATGCACGCCTCAACCACTGGCGCGATGTCGAAGAATTTTTCCCTGCAGACTGGGCCAAAATGCAGAAACTGCTGCGACCTCAAACGGCACTGCTGTTTTGGCATCTTAGTCCCGTCGCAATTTCGGTATTTGTTCTAAAACTTCACCAGTTCCCGACCGTTTTTCGGATTCCGCCCGCCGATGGATGGAACGGCGCAGAGCGCTCCAGTAAGACGCAGGCATACGCTCGTCAGCGCGCTCAACTGGAAGAGTGGATCGGGCAATGGCGCGAATGCTCCGCAGACCGTGCTCCTTCAATCCTGGAGGCCCAACTTCAGCAATTGCGTCAGCTCCTCAATGTTGATCGCCTGTGTCAAGAGGCGCTTGGCGATGTGCAGCAGCTAATTTTAGTGCCCAATCAGGGCCTGCAAACTCTGCCTCTCCACACACTCTTCCCCGATACCTGGACCCTGACATATCTGCCTACGGTCCATCTTGGCTTAGAACTGTATCAGCATCGCTTCCTATCCCAGCAATTTTTAATGGTGGCTCCCCAACCTCCCACACCTTTAGAAGATATTGGCGTGCAGATGCTGTATCCGCGCGCGACCCGATTGCTTGAAGCTCGGGCTAGTCAAGCAAGAACGTTAGCAGCGCTGAAGTTGATGTCGGGGCAGGGATGGATTGCTGCAGTTGCTCGTGAGCACGCTGTGCAACCCCTGCAGTCTGCCATTGAACTTGCAGCCCATCAGACCCTCACTTTGGCCGATATCTTATCGCTCGATCTGAGCCGTTTTTCGCTTATTTGCCTCTCGAACTATCTGCCCGCAAATACCGTAGAGGGTATTGACTTGCCCACAGGCTTGCTTATGGCAGGTGTTGCCCACATTATCCTTTGTCAGTGGCCAATAGAACCGACCCCTACAACACTGATCCTGCTCAATTTATATCAGCGTCTTCAGCAACAAGTACCGCCTGCCTTAGCGCTACAGCAGGCACAAAATTGGTTGCGAACCAGTACGTACAACACTTTAGGGAAATGGGGACACTATTTTGGAATTGCTTTAACTGAAAAGCTTTTGCAGGAAGCGCAGGCTGCTCCAGAAGATTGTCCCTACTCAGACCCGTTCTATTGGGCTGGATTTAAAATTTTTGGAAATTCCCTTTAGGGGAGGGACAACAATCACCTATGTCTGAGTAAATAACCTATGGTGAATAAACATCAAAGCAAGCTGTGTCCTAGAATTCAATGGGCTTTGATGTGATGTGCAGCTGTGACGCGAAGGTTGGCAATCGGCCTGCCTCTGGTCAGTCAAGGACCATCGTTTTGTTGGCACCCATTATGTCGTCATCAGTCCATCGATCAATCCAGTTCCGTTCTGCCGTATTATTAGCTTTGCGCAGAAATTGGACGCAGTCCAGACCTTAGGGAGCAATAATGGCGAACACAATTAAAATCGCGATCGTTGGGTTAGGTAACTGTGCCAGTGCGCTCCTACAGGGGATTGAATATTATCGCTGTGCGGATGAGCCGGAAGTCATTGGCCTCATGAACTGGGAGCTAGGTGGATATCAACCCGGTGATATTCAAGCTGTCTGTGCCTTTGATATTGACCAGCGCAAGGTTGACCACGATATTAATGAGGCCATTTTTGCTGCCCCCAACTGCACCACCGTTTTGTGCGAAAATATGCCAAAAAGCAACATCAACGTCAGTATGGGCTGCGTTTTAGATGGTTGCTCTGGGCATATGTCAGAATTTCCTGAGGCTCAGACCTTCGTAAAAAGTCAGCATCCTGAGCCTAGTTCAGACGCTGTTGTGCAAAAGCTGCAGGATTCTGGTGCAGAAATCCTGATCAACTATCTACCGGTTGGCTCTGAGCAAGCAACGCAGTTCTATGCCGAGTGCGCTCTCAAGGCTGGGGTCGCGTTTATTAACTGTATTCCTGTCTTTATTGCCAGCAATCCGAGCTGGGCTGAACGCTTCCAGCAGGCCAAACTCCCGATTATTGGTGATGACATCAAATCACAGGTTGGAGCCACGATTACCCATCGGGTGCTCTCCGATCTATTCAAGAAGCGGGGCGTTAAGGTTGAGCGAACCTACCAGCTGAATACGGGGGGCAACACAGACTTCTTAAACATGACCAATCGTAGTCGCCTAGTGTCTAAGAAAGTCTCTAAAACTGAGGCTGTTCAATCTGCCCTCGCAGAGCCTCTCGAACCAGAAAATATCCACGTGGGGCCGAGTGACTATGTCCCTTGGCAGAAAGATAATAAAGTTGCCTTTATTCGCATTGAGGGCAAGCTATTTGGTAACGTGCCGATGCATCTAGAGATGCGGCTGTCTGTGGAGGACTCTCCGAATTCGGCTGGTGTTGTGATTGATGCGATTCGATGCTGCAAGGTCGCCCTAGATCGCAACATTGGTGGCGCTCTACTCTCGCCTTCAGCCTACTTTATGAAACATCCACCCAAACAGCTTACGGATGAAGAGGCTTACCTAATGACCCAGAAGTTCGCCGATGGCGAGATTGAGCAGTAAACTGAGGGCTGATGAGCCTCTACCGTAATTTCGACTGGTGAGTTTAACGTTTAAGGAGTCAAGAGCCTCGAACTCTAGATATTTTCGAGACAACCTCCAAGCGCAACTCGCTTTGTTCGGGATTCTAAGAAGATATTTTCTAGTGAGTGAATTATAGGCAGGGAGCAAAATATTTAGACATCCCGTTGGGAACGCCAGTTGACGGATCAACGCTAGAACTAGACTTTGCTTTTTTCACAATTGCAACGGCCTGTGTTTGAGCGTGGTGCTTTTGCATCTCTCTAACAGAGCACTGACATGCTTTCTTAGCATCGGGATTTCTATTAAGCTGTTTCATGCAGCTTGAAGTATAGATTGCAACTAGAGCTGGGTTATAGTTGTGAGGCTTTGGCGCAGCTTCCGCGGCCTGAAGGGTTGGTAGTATTAGGCCCACTGCATTAACTGAAGTGAATAGGGCCAGCAAGTTTAGTGAACGCTTTGTCATCGACATTTCAAGGTAATCCTATGTGAGTGAGTTGAGTGTGGGGATCACTGAATCAATTCATCTCTCAAGTCAATTTGAGGTTAGGGAAGAGTCAACCAGTGATACAGGATTTGAGTGATTCCTATATTCATATCTCAATCGGCTAAATTCGTCACGTATTTAGATTATTTGTTACAAAACGAATTTTCCTGGGCTGATAGAGACAGGATCTACCGGATATATTCTCCTGATAGCTGCAGATTCAGCAGCCCTTGCTTATAGAGTTCCCTCTGTTAGGCATGATGTTAATAGGCATTTGTGCTGCTGCCGTACATAACATCTGTAAGGAATGGGTGAGATCTTTCTCTCATTCATTCCCTTTAACTGATCGCCTATGATCTGGTGCGCCCTAGAGGAGAGCTATGGCAAACAACTAGGCTGCGGAGGTAATGCGCCGCATGGCTTCGTTTACGTTCTCACGGCTGTTGAAGGCCGAAATTCGAAAGTAGCCTTCTCCAGCAGCACCAAACCCTGAGCCGGGGGTGCCGACGACGTTGGAGTTATGCAGCAGTTTATCGAAGAAGTCCCAGCTAGAGATGTTGTCGGGAGTCTTGACCCAGACGTAGGGGGCATTGACGCCACCGTAAACGGCGAGGCCCGCCGCTGTGAGCTGATCTCGGATAATCTGGGCGTTCTCTAAGTAAAACTGGATTAAGGCTTTGATTTGAGCTTGACCTGCTTCGGAGTAAACGGCCTCGGCTCCGCGCTGGACAATATAGGATACGCCGTTGAATTTTGTCGATTGGCGACGATTCCAGAGTTTCCATAGCTCTACGTCTGAGCCATCTGCAGCCTTGGCTTTTACAGATTTGGGGACGACGGTGAAGGCGCAGCGCGTCCCCGTGAATCCGGCATTTTTAGAGAAGGATCGAAACTCGATGGCGCAATCTCTGGCACCTTCAATCTCATAGATGGAGTGAGGCAGCTCAGGATCGGTGATGAAGGCTTCGTAGGCGGCGTCAAAAAAGATAATTGAACCGTTGGCTTTGGCGTAGTCAACCCAAGCTTTGAGGTGGGCTTTGCTGGCGACTGCTCCGGTGGGGTTGTTAGGAAAGCAAAGATAAATGAGATCAATCTGCTGATCAGGAATTTCAGCGGTGAAGTCGTTCTCTGCCGTGATCGGCATATAGACCAGCCCGCCATACTTACCGTCTTCATTCGCGGGACCGGTGTGTCCGGCCATGACGTTGGTGTCAACGTAGACGGGATAGACGGGGTCGGTGACGGCAATCGTATTCTGGTTGCCGAAAATATCTAGAATGTTGCCGCTGTCGCACTTTGCTCCGTCGGAGACGAAGATCTCGGAGGCGTCAATCTCACAGCCTCGGGCCTGAAAGTCTTGGGCTGCGATCTTTTCCCGGAGCCACGGGTAGCCTTGCTCGGGGCCGTAACCTTTGAAAGAGTTGCGATCGCCCATGTCTTCAACCGCTGTAATCATGGCCGCGCGGCAGGCTTCGGGTAGGGGTTCAGTGACATCACCAATTCCCAGTTTGATAATGGGTGCCTCGGGATTGGCCTCAGCAAAGGCCGTTACGCGGCGCGCAATCTCTGGGAATAGATAGCCTGCTTTCAGTTTGAGATAGTTGTCGTTAATGGTGGCCATGTTGACTTCATAATGTACGCCCAGTCCATAGCTTACTGCGAACTGAGGAACAGATTGGTCCCTGGCTCAAATCCTTGGCTTTGATCTCCCAGCCTTCTCTCCCGAGGGAGAAGGAAGAAATAACTTCGTCACTTCTCTCCCCAGGGAGAGGGATGCAAGGCAAGGGCAAGATTTCTAAGGTTGAACCTGTTTTACTTTTTACCCGCTTCAATACATTCCTTGACGAGGGGATTGACCTTCTCAACATCCTGCCAGCCCAGAATCTCGGTTACTTTCTTCTCAAGATTTTTGTAAGTGCGGAAGAATTCGGCAATCTCTTCTAGGCGGTGAGGTGCAATATCTTTAAGGGAGGTTACTTCGTTGTAGCGCGGGTCTTCTGCTGGAACGCAGAGAACTTTTTCGTCGCGGTCGCCGCCGTCAATCATTTCCAGCATGCCGATGGGACGGGCTGCAATTACACAGCCAGGAAAGGTGGGCTGATCCATTAGCACCATGCCGTCTAAGGGGTCACCATCGTCGGCCAGTGTATTGGGAATAAAGCCATAGTCATAGGGATACTGCACTGAGGCGAAGAGCACTCGGTCGAGAGCCATTGCCTGCATGTCCTTATCAAACTCGTACTTGTTCTTGCTCCCGGCTGGGATCTCAATCAGAACGTTGACAATGCCTAATTTTGGTTGCGCGGGTATGAGCGATAAGTCCACGATAATTCTCCAGATGATACGTCAGGGGTCCTCAGAGGCTCCAGATTGCAGAGAGAAAGAAGATATATCGTCTTCTTAGCTTCTTGCGATCTAAGGCCCGACTAGCATTTTAGAGGAAATTGTCGCGCTACCTTTTAGCTTTATCTAAGGCGTCTCCGTTGACGGTGTTGCGGGAGACGCGGGACTTGAAGGATTGGGATTGGTTTCTCCTGGCTCAGCTGGAGTTGTTTCACCGGTTGGTGGCGGTGATGTCCCTGGTATGACGGGCGTCTCGGTTGGGATGGGTTCATCCTTAGGCCGACTAATCTCAGGGGCTGGGACAAAGTATAGGGCGCTGGTTGCGATCGCAAGACTCACTGTTCCCAACGCGAGCGGTGCTGCTCGTTTCGCCAGAGGTTGCCCTGACAGTGCTTCTCTGCGAGAGAGTGGCTGAATATTTGAAGAGAGGTTGGGAAGTGTTTGAGAGTCTGCCAAGAGCTGATCGAGGGCCTCCGAGAGATCGAAAAGCTGAACCGTCGATAGCTGCAGGTCAACGGACTGTGTTTCTGACCCCGTTGTACTCAGTAGAGTTGTTGGCACTGACATCTGAAACTGTCCATCAGTGGCCGGTTGGAGTTGAACCTGATCTGCTGTTCTAGCCTTTCGCTTCGCTTTTGTATGCTGAACCCCGCTCATCCAGGACTGCGTGCACTCACTCGTGGCTTGAATGAGGCTCTCCAGAAAATCGAGTCCCCCAACCAAGGTCTGATCGAGCTTTGCAAAATGACATTCAAATCGCATCAGCGTATCCAGAGAGGGTCTTAGCTCCTGGGTGCCGATGGCGTTACTCAGACCTTCGAGGGTCAGCGTACAGTTCGGTAACAGATATTGGCGTTGAATGGTCATAATGACGCTAGGCGACTTCTCCATCAAATAGACTAGACCAGAATCGGTGAATTCCAGCAGTACCCGTACAAAATAGTACCTGTCCCAAGAGGTCTAGGGCTAATTCATCGAGGCGCTCATTATCTTTATAGGCCGCTACTGCGCTGCGATTCGAGTTCATGCGGCTGCGAAAGTGGGCGCGAAACCGCTCACAATAATTGGCGAGCTGAATATTATGGTTGGGCGAAAGCTGCTGTGATTGAAGCTGCTCCTGCACCAACAATAACTGGCGAATGGTGGCCGTTTGCTGACGAGCCAGATTGCAGGCAATGGCAACCAGTGCTTTGGCTTCGGATAGACTCAAAGATCTTGACCGACGGCTATATCGGCGCAAAGGATTCGTGTTGCGAAGTTTCCAAAGCGTCACTCGGTTTTGGATGACAGGCTGTAGCTGTAGCTCTTGAATGCTCGCCAACATATTTTCTGAGGCATTTAAGTCTAGGGCCTCTAGAGCCAGCATCATCAGATCCAGCTGAATGCGAGTGCGTCGTGGACAAACTTGATTCGGCAAAGCCGGATCGCCCAAGCTGCTGAGGACGGGGACTGTTGAATCATCAATGGAGCGATTGCCTTGCATGGACGTTTTACCAGTATCAACCTATCTGAACAATGCTTGAACTAAGGGGGCATCCACTTAGTGTACGATTTGCGACGCGCTTTGCCGATGCCGTACATCTTGATCCAAGTAAACAAGCATTCTTAGCCATTTTGCCCCGATGAGACAGTAAAGATGACTTCTTTGAACGTGAATTGTTCTCTGTTGGCTTCAAGAGGTTATAAGGATTCAGCCACCTTCTTGAGTCGCTCTAGCTGAGAAAACATATCCTTTTGGGTCCAGGTAGCAGCAAAGGTCCAAAACCCAAAAGAAACAAGCGGATTAGTGATGGTGAATTCAAAGCGATTAACTAGGCGAGTGCCCGTGATTTCTCGAAAGCATTCCCAACGATCACAACCCGTAAAAAAACCATCGAACTGCCATACCACTAGCCCCGCTTTGCGCTCTGCCACTGTGCTATTGAGCGTTGGCTGCACCAGCGGTGTTTGAATTGAAAAACGAGTTTTGCTGCCAAGTTCACTGCTCCAGGGACCGTCAGATTCACACTTGAGAGCAGGATTGAGCCAGCGCTGCATTAGCTCTTGTTCGGTAATGGTTTGATCAACAACGGTAAGGGGGGCCTCAATATAAATCGATTGCTGAAACTGATGCGAAGGGGCCATGCAATTTTATGACATCAGGCTAACGTAAGCACTGTACTGCATTTGGGGGCTGTCCATAGGACATTCCTGGCGATTTAAGGGCATTCACAAAGCTAGAGAGCGTGCGGTACTATCGACACAGGAGTTCTGCTAAGCTCAGAACCTATACATTTGCGCCCGTAGCTCAGTGGATAGAGCAGTTGCCTTCTAAGCAATTGGTCACAGGTTCAAATCCTGTCGGGCGCGTTCTGCTTCAGCACGAAAACGGTCAGTCTAGCTTAAGGGAAGGATCCCCCGACCCGGTGCAGACAAGATCACCCAACTGGGTGAGTTTATTCGCACTACAAGTAGGAAATCATAGGAACATGGCCCGGTAGACTGTCAAATTTCGATCAGCGCTGGAACAACATAGAGAGCTAAAACCTCTGTGTTGTTCCAGTACGACCGCAATAAGAGCTGAGGCTGCTTTAGGGTTTGTACATCAGAACTTGGTGGTTCAGGTGTAGGAGGGTGTGTGAATTGGGGTTTTGGGAATGTTTAATGAACAACGGTCAAATTAATTTGGGGTACGGAAATACGGTTGCTGATGGCGAGATGGTCGCAGTTATTAGTCCTGGCTCTCTACCGGTGCAGCGCTTAATTGCTGATGCTGAAGCCAAGAGTCAGCTTGTTGATTACACTCAAGGGCGCAGTCCTCGGGCCGTTGTTATTCTAGTGACAGGAGCTATTATTCTCTCTGCCTTTCAGCCAGAAACGATTGGTTCCCACGAGAATAAAGTTCGAAATCAACTTTAGGCCCATGGAGCTGCGATTAGCTATCGGCCCAGGAGCAACACAAGCCCTGCTCCTCCGAAGTAAAGACCAACGACGGCCCCTCCTAAAAGACTTTGGGTGAGGGGATCGGTTGAGGGCGTCAGTACAGCACCTAGGATTGCAGCCCCCAGCACAACAATGCGCCAGCCTGCGAGCATTTGGCGGCCTGAGACGATACCCACTAAGCCAAGCAGTAGCTGAATGACAGGAATCTGAAACGCTAAGCCCGTACTAAATAACAACAGCAGAACAAATTCAAAATAGCGATCGATGGACCAGAGCTGTTCAACGACATCAGCGCCATAGTTGATGAAAAAGTTGAGAGCGGCGGGAATTAAGGCAATGTAGGCAAAGGCAATCCCGGCAACGAAGAGAACGGAAGATCCTAGAACAATGGGACCAAGGAATCCTTGTTCTTTGCGGGTGAGACCCGGCAGCACAAACTGGATAATCTGGTAAAGGATAAAGGGGCTAGCCACTAATAAGCCGCTGTAACCTGCGACTTTTATCGAGACAAAGAAGTATTCGCCGGGGGCGAGCTGCAAAAACTGAGCGCCTTGGGCTGGTTTTTCGAGGAGCTTGACGATCAGATTGACTTTCCAAAAACAGAGAATGACGCCTCCAAGAACGGCCAGCAGCGCGAAGAAGATTCGCTGACGCAGTTCTTCGAGATGGTCAAAGAGTGACATCTCTACATCGTTGAGCAGTTCATCATTGGGATCTGGGGTTGGCTCAGGTGTCCCCGTTCCATTGGCTGAGGCTTGCCCCATTGGCGTTTCGGTCTCGGAAGTAGAAGTCACAGGCACATCAAAGCAAAAAGGGTTCTCATTATTATATTTTGCCTGTTAAAGGTGTGTGCGATCTGCTCAGTGGAAGATGGTAGGTTAGTGGGAGCTATAAAATCGCTGGCGCTCTTGGCGAAGGGTGATTTTGTTGTTTCGATTGGATTCATTGTGGCATGGCGAAGACACCATCCTTAAAGCAGCGGCTTTTCGAGTGGGCTGACTACAGTGCTTTTGCGCCTGCGAAGCATTCCCTGGTGATGGATGTGGTGAGTAACCAAGCCCAGGCGACGGGCCGCTGGGTGCGACAGCTAGGCAACAGCAATGTATCTTCTCAGGGCGTTGCGGCTGTCGTTGCGATCGCACTTTTAATTTGGAATTGGCCATTACTGATAGCCCTCTGTATCGGCCTCAGTATCACGATACTTGCTTCTCGCAGCACCCATGTATCTCTGAAGGCGACCCAGATGATGCGGTCTCTGCTGGACTCGCCGCTCCTGTTAGCTTTGACTACTGGCTTATTGTCTGTGGTGATTAGTTACAGCACGATTTTGATTTGGCAAGACACGGGACAGGTTGGAATTGCTCTGGCGATCCTGCTCCAGGGAGCCTGTCTCCTCTCAGTTCTGGGTCTCTTGATTGGGCAACTGCTGAAGCCGCCAGCCGAGGACGCAGACCTGTACGAGCAGTGGGTGACACAACTGATGACGACGGATCCACTGCAGCGTTTGATTGCAGTGCGGCGCCTGAGTCGGATAGAGGTTCTGACCCATGACCGACGGCAGGAGCTCAATGAATATTTTCAACTGCTGTTGGCGCAGGAACCTCAGCCTCAGATTCGGGATGCTGTTTTGCTCGGTTTAAGGCGTTTGGACGCCCGAACAGCAAGCAGAACGCCGCTGCCTCGACCCTCTCGGAGAGACGTTTCCCCTCGCCAATCCCTGAAGCTTAAGCGACGTCGTATTGAAGTACACAAGGAACGGGCCTATGCGGAACTTGAGGCCCATCAAGAAGAATCTTGGGTTCAGTAGTCGTTTGTTCTGACAACAGTCCCCATGTAGCGCCGCTTGAGCGTCTGTCTGCTGCTGAGCGTTTTGCTAGGGCTATGTCTTATTTCTGCAAAGAAGCCTGCCAGTATGATGCTCTTCTCGATGGGATCGTTTTAGATAGCCCCTTCAGAATGTAGCCAGTCAGAGGGGCTATCTGGATGGAGCTTGTCCCAAAGCCAAGCATGGGGGTTGCTGCGGATATACTGCCGAAAAATATTGAAAGCAAAATGGTGAGGGATCAACTGCTGATCGTCAGTGGTCTGCCAGATGGGGCGTGTGTTTTGGCGATGAATATTGATGCGATCGGTGACTGTCGCTTTAAATTCCTCCATCCAGGCTGAAAGTGCCCGCTGTTGAGTTGCCTCAGGCGCAGAGACCGGATCGGTCGATTCACTGATGTCACCGCCAGATATACCATCGGTCTCCGGTGGTTCTGCTAGGCTGACGATGCCGTGAATATGATTGGGCATGATAATCCACTGGTCACAGTTGAGATCCTGGCGATCTTTGGCTGCATTTTGCCATTCGTCTTCGACAATGCTCCCCAGCTTGTTTAACCGCATTTGCCCATCAATAATCTCGCCAAACAGACACTGGCGTTCGTGAGTGCAGAGGGTAATGAAGTAATTTGCGGTTGATGCGGCGGCAGGAGCTACGGCGGGGGCAGAAGTTTTGTGTGGAGGTGTGAGAGTCGCAGGCATGAATGAAACGGAAGGTTCTAAAGATAATTTGGACATGATTCGCTATCCTAGCTAGGGTTCCCAAATAACTAGAGAATCTGAACGCCTGCGTTTATCGCTCACCACTCGTTTCGTATAAAAGTCTAGCTTCCAGATACCGATCAGGTTGAAGCCGTGGATGATTGAGCTGTCAGATTGAGGAATATAGAAAATTAGTGGCTCTTTGATGCCAATACGCAGGATTTTGACAAAATTGGTTTGATGAAGAGAAAGGTTGAAAATTTATTGTGCTTATAAATTAGCAAAGGCAGATTGATCATGTTGTTGCTTCAGATACTACTCCTGAGAATAAGGGTGCTCTATGTGTGAGAGTTTAGTGTCTCCTGATTTTTCTCGGTCGAAGGCGGCAGTCCAAACGCCTTTGAAGCTGGGCATTATGGCGTCGGGCAGCGGCAGCAATTTCGCTGCGATCGCAACTGCCATCTCGAAAAATATCTTACCGGCCCAAGTTCAGATCGTTATATACAACAATCCCAAAGCCAAAGTGGCCGAACGTGCCCAGCAGCAGGGATTCCCTACAAAGCTAATTAATCACCGCGACTATCAAAATCGAGAGAGTTTTGACGAGGAGATTGTCGCGGCTCTCAAGGCTGCAGACGTAGACTGGGTGATTATGGTGGGCTGGATGCGGCGAGCCACGCAGGTGCTGATCGATGCGTTCCTGGGGCGGATGGTGAATATTCACCCCAGCCTATTGCCGAGCTTCCCGGGCATACACGCCATTGAGCAGGCGCTCGACTATGGGGTCAAAATATCAGGCTGTACGGTCCATATTGTCACGCTTGAAGTCGATAGCGGGCCTATTCTGATGCAGGCAGCGGTGCCGGTGTTGCCAGAGGATACGGCAGAGACTCTGCACGCCCGGATTCAGGTGCAGGAGCATCGAATTATTGTAGATGCGATCGCAAAGCTTGCCAGCAACCACGTCGTCTAAAAGTAAGGGGGTGAGGCACAAGGCAAGCTTGAGTTTGATGCAAGATCTTCAAAGTTAATCGGGTATACCTACATTTCATCGTCGGATGCCCGATACAATGGGCTAAATTTGAACTCGCTTTCTAAGCCTCAGGATGCTGAACTGGCTCAAAAAATTGCTTCCGGCGAAACCGCAGCCCCCCGCTGAGGCACCTTCAACATCCGCTCTGCCACTGCCGGAGAAATCTGCGCTTCCGAAATCAGAATCAGCGGCAACTCCTGAGTTATCGACCTTATCCGTGGCTCGCTGGGTTATGCCTGGGGAAGCGGTCACCGTCGCAGATTACACCTTGACCCACGGCCTGATCTACATCGGTAATTCATTGGCCGGAATTCATGAACACGTCAGCATTGAACCCTGCCTGATCAACCCTCAGCTCAAGGTTGATTCTGAACAGCCCGATCACAGAGGGGAATGGATGACTCACTGGCCCTCCTACAGCGAGATCCCGTCTGGGTGTCGGGCGGCTTATTTAGAATGGTTGGCTGCAGGTCGCACCGATCCTGATATTCATGTCGGCTATGTGTTTCTGTTTCTCTACGGCCTCGAACGCCGTGTCCTTTATGATCTAAGAGACTCTACCGCAGACTACACTGCCGAACTGACGCAGATTATGGATGAGGTAGAGCGTCTAATGACGCTCTATGACCACAGCGAGTCTTTCTCGCGGGATGCAGCTAACTTTCTCGAAGCCTGCTGGCTGCTGCAGTCCCCCCGAGGATTGGCCCTCCGACAGCCCCCTAGAGAAGGCCCTGGAGACAGCATCCCGCTGCAGCTAACGCTGGGTAAATTGGCTCAGGCGGGTGAGCCGCTGCCTGCCCATTGGGCTTTAGCTTGGGTGCTGGACGTCACTAAAGCAAAGCCCTCTAGCTGTTTGCTTGAACTTCAAAGCCTGTTTCGACTTCGCTATCACGATCAGCTAGGCAAGGGAATAATTTTGGATGGTTCTGGACCTTCGGTGAGCCTGACCCGCACCTATCAACCGGCTACCGTTTCCTTTGGTGCTCCCCTTGAGATTACGGCAGAGCTGCCCGAGTTTACCCAGACTGCCAACCGCTTAGAGGTGATTCAGCCCTTAGTTGAGAGCTGTGTTGATCGTCTTGATCCCTACTGCCGCTGGCTCAGCCGTAATCTTGAACTTCGGGGGAGCTATGGGGCAGTTTTACGACTCCCCCTTGAGATTGCTCTGCAGCATGAGTTGCCTCGGGTCAGTCAGTTTCGCCAGTGGGCAACGGTCTGCCTGAGTGAATATGAGTTCCAGGTGATCCCAGCTCAGGAGCTGTTTCAACAGTGGACTGCTGAACCGTTAGTGAAGTTCTCCAAGGCGGATGCGGTACTGCTCTCTGAGTTTCTTGAAACCCAGGGCATTGGCGTGGAGCCAGACGCACGGTTTGGCGGCAAGCCCCTCAAGGCGAATCAAAATGTGGTGCTGTTTCGCTTGATCCACGGGGCGATGGTGGAGCCGTCTTCGAGTTATTCAACGGCTCAGTTGCTGCTGCATCTGGCTGCGCTCGTTGTGGTCTCAGAAGAGTTGGATGCGGCTGGGATGGTCCATGTCCAGAAATATTTAGCCTGGACCCCTAGTTTGCAAGAGCCTGAGCGAGACCGTCTCCTCGCTTATTTTCAGTGGCTGTGCTGCAGCAAGCCGACGCTGCGGGGCCTCAAGGCTCGGCTTGCTGATATTTCTGGAGGGCGGAAAGTTGCGATCGCAAAGTTCTTAATCAGCGTTGCCAAAGCTGGTGGGGAGGCCCAACCCGAAGTTATTGACGTACTCACTAAACTCTATCCACTGCTGGGCTTTGAAGCTGAACAGGTTCACCGTCAGCTCCACGCCGATGAGCCGCTTACGTTCGTTGCCAAGGAGCCGCCTGCAGCCGTGACGACAGCAGTGCCGTCCAAGATCGGCTTGAATCTAGACCTCATTCAGCGTCGCCAAGATGAATCCCAAGCTGCTTCCGCAATTCTGTCAGACATCTTTGTCGAAGAGCCTGAAGAACCTGAGGCATCTGAAATCTCTGCCGACATAGGGCTAGATGAGGCCCACGTTTCGTTCTTGCTTGCCCTAGCCAAACAGCCTCAGTGGGAGCGTGAGGCACTAGAAAAAATTGCCGTAGATCTCAACCTGATGCTGGACGGAGCCTTAGAAAACATCAACGAAATCGCCTTCGACCAGTGTGATGAAGCCCTGATCGAAGGCGACGAACCGTTAGAGGTGAATCCAGAAGTGCTAGAGCAGCTCCTCGATGATTAGTTTGGGAATAGCTCCAGTACCGGAAAGGATTCGCGATCATAAAACCAATCTGCAAGGGGCAGAAAATCGCGGGTCCACTGATCGTTATCAATGGGATGTAGTTTGACTGGATAATTTAGTTCAGAGTCTTCCTGTGTTGGCTGCACAACAGGAGGTTGACCGACCTTCACCAGCTTCTGCATATCGTCGATGAGCTGTTCACCCATTTGTTCGGGTTGGCTAAAGGTCACAAATTCTGGGTGTCCAAAATGATGCCAGAGGCCAACGCTATAGGTGTAGCTGGGATGTTGGTCGTTCCCTTCAACTTTGACGATGTGACACTTGCGATCGCGAATATCGCTGAGCACCTGATCTTGGCAATCAGGGGGAAGGACAGCTTGCGACTGAGATAATCGCTCTAACCGTTCATTGAAACTCGTTTTCTTCATGATCTTTCCTGCTGTGGTGTATTGGAATATAAGTCTTGGTGGCTCTAGATTTGAGACGCTCCGACAGCGCCAAACTTGAGGGCTAGAGCCTTAGGAGCTGTCACCTGAATTACTTTTTCGAGCAGGCCCGGCGCAATGCGGCTACACCATACGGCTAAATGACTTTGCCAGCCCACAAGAATCTCTGCAGACTCTCTATCAAGGCTAGCGACTAGAACCCGAGCCACTGCCTCAGGGGAGGTAGGGATAACCCACCGAAACCGCTCTAAATCGCGGGCCATGTCAGTCTCAGTGAGGGAGGGGAGCAGAGCTGTAACCTGAACGTTATGGGTGGCTAGCTCACCGCGTAGAGCATGGGTAAAGCCCACTAAAGCAAACTTGGTCGCTGAATAGGTGGCCATTGTGGGAGCCGCTATCTTGCCCATCAAGCTAGAGACATTGACGATCCGTCCTTCCTGCCTGCGGGCCATTCTGCGGGCCAGAAGATGCGTAATGGTATAAGTACCCATCAGATTGAGAGCAATCTCTTGCTGAACTTGAGGGAGGCGGGCTTTCAAGAAGGGGGACTGGTGAGCCACACCAGCGCAATTAATCAACAGGTGAATCGGTCCATCACGCTGCCAAACCTGTGCCGCAGCGATTCTGACGGCGGGGGTCTCAGTCAAATCTAGCGGTAGAGCAATGGCCCTCACGCCCATGGCAGCAATTTCGGAGGCCACCTCGCTCAAGCGCTGATGATTGCGGGCTACCAAGATTAAGCATCTGATTCCTTGGTGGGCCAGTTCTAGAGCAATGGCCCGACCAATTCCGCGGGAAGCTCCTGTTACCAGAGCCGTTTTACCTTGAATTTTCATGAGAATACTCTCCAATAGGAGGGCTAGCGGTGCTCTGTAGGCGCTTCATGCCAGCGGCCATACAAAATCACGTAGATACACCAGCCCCCAGTACTTAACTGAAGCCATACGAAAAAATTAATCAGGATTTATCAAAATATCGGCATCAGTGGGGACGCTACCGGTCTTCCCGCAGCTGAGCCATATCGACATAAATTAAAAACTAGACAATCAATGGGAGAGAAGTGCAGTCGAGGATGAAGCATAGGTGCTAAGGTTCCAAGGGCCTACGCATGAACGACTTGGATATTAGTTTGCAGATTTGCCAAACGTTGAAGGCATCAATCTATTCCTCCCAGATAGCTTGCAAAAGCAATTTACAATGCACAAGTTAACAACATTAGCAATATTAAGAAGTATTTCTTAATACAAATATGCAATCTTTACATAGAGTGATGCCTTTCTCATAAACAGGCTATTCCTGTGGCTTTTGATCGCTGCTCAGGCGCCTCTCTCGCAGCTTTAGCAAAATCTCAGCATGAACGTCCCGGCTAATAGGGTAGTAATAGGTCAGGACCAACCCCGCAATCAGTGCCAATGTGGGCAAGGGGCCAATTGCTAGGCGAATCGCCTGAACAGCAGACGCTGGCTGCACGGGTAAAGGTTCCCCAGCCGCAGCTTCTAGAAAACCAGCACTTTGTAAGCCTAGTCCTACGAGGAACAGCCCTAGAGCTAATCCAAATTTCTGTAGCAGAACCATAAAGCCATAGAACACACCCTCTCGACGCTGCCCGGTTTGCAGTTCGTCCAGCTCAATCACGTCTGGGATCATAGACCAGGGCACCAGATAAGCCGTTGAGACGCCGACTCCAGCCATCACCGCGAGGATATACATCAGTCCGATCTGGCCCGGCTGTAGGAAAAAGAGTCCAATTTGGGCAATAATCCACAGGCTCATGCCCATAAAATAAACGGCTTTCTTGCCCCAAATTTTGCTGAGAAACCCCCACACGAACAGCATCACTAGAGCCGTCCCCTGCACACCGATGAGAACTGGCGGAACTTCGGCCTGCTTGAGCTGCATCACGTTAACAACGAAGTAAGGGATGATGCTGGCGGTAATCTGAACTGCTAGCCAGGAGCAAAGATAAATCCCAATCACAAACAAAAATGGACGGTTGCCAAGGGCCAGTTTGAATTGCTGTAGGAGGGGGATCGCTTCTTCTGAGCTATCTTGAATCCGCTGTGCTTCAAAGACTAAGGCTCGCTTTCGGGTTCCTAGAACGCACCAGTAGAGAGCGAGAGTTGCGATCGCACTGGTCAAACCCGCCAGCACCAGATACTGAAGCTCCCGCTGTTCTTCTGGAATTTGCAAGAAAATAATCTGCGCCAAAATGAGTGACAGAATACTGCCTCCAATAGAGAAGGCAAATCGAAAGCTGTTGAGCTGTGTCCGTTCGTCATAGTCCTGAGTCAGCTCAGGGGTCATGGCCGTGTAGGGCAGATTTACAACGGTATAGAAGACCTGACCAATCGCGCCAACAATGATGTAGTAGGTCAACAACAGCCAGACACTGGGTAGCTCTCCGCCTACGCGAGGCACAATCCAAAGCAAGAACGAAAAGAGTCCGAAAGGGAGCGCTCCGTAGAGCAGCCAGGGTAAGCGCCGCCCCCAGCGCTTTGACCGAGTTTTGTCAGTTAAGACGCCCACGATGGGGTCATTGACGGCATCCCAAATTTTGCTCACTAGCAGAATGCTGCCTGCCAACCCCGCTGGAATACCGGCCACATTAGTTAAGAACACCAACTGGAAAAAGATGATGATATTGGCGCTCATGGCCGGTCCGAGATCTCCGGCCCCGAAGGCCATCTTTGTCCAAAAGCTCAGCGGTCGCTCGTATTCAGAACGCGCTGTTGGGTTCAGACCGTGGGATGAGGACATGGGGTCTTACTGCTCTAAGAGGGATTGACTCTTCATTGTCCCGTACTGATGTAACTTATGCCGGTCTATCCTAGATCCGAGGGATCGCCCAACTGTTCAAGCAGCAGATCAAGCTGCCCTTGGCGATCTCCGAGGAAGGCTTCGCACTGCTGTAGGTAGGTTACTGCCTGCGTGAATTGCTCAAAGACATCCGCTAAATCGAGGTCTCCCGCTTCGATTTGATTAATGATCGTCTCAATTTCAGCCACCGTTTGTTCATATCGCCAATCGGCAGGCAGGGTCGTCACGTCAGTGTATGGCTCAGAGTTAGACATCAGATGACCCGGTAGAGGACTCAAGTTCGGTGACCTGGACTGTTGCTAGCCCGTTGGAAAACTGTACATTCAGCATCTGACCCACCTCGATTTCATCGGACTGGCGCACAATCGTTCGGTCAGAGGCCCTAACTACGGCATATCCTCGCTGAAGGACTGCGGTCGGATCCAGCGCTACGAGCTTTTGCTGTAAAAGCTGATGATGTTTTTGGTATGCGAGCAGTCGCCGCTGCACCGCGCGACCCAGCTGCTGCTTGAGCTGCTGCACGGCTGCTTTATCTCGCTCAAGCTGCCGGTCTAGGCCGAGGCGATGGAGTCGCTTTTTTTGAGTTTGTAGCTGATCTTGAACCTGATCGAGCTTGCGGGTGATGGTCACGTATAGCTGCACAATATGCTCTTCGTGATTAGCCTGGAGATCGCTCAGGCGGGGCACTGCTAATTCTGCGGCGGCTGTAGGGGTGTGGGCATAGGCATCCGCCGTTAGATCTGCTAGCGATTCATCACGCTGGTGTCCAATTCCTGAGATGACTGGGATGGAGCAGTCGCTGATGGCTCGGACCACCCGCTCATCGTTGAAGCAGGCCATATCTTCTGAGGCACCGCCGCCCCGTGACAAGACCAAGACGTCTGCGCGTCCGTCTTTCTCAACTCTGCGAATGGCAGTTGCGATCGCATCCGGTGCCAATTCTCCCTGAACATTAGCCGGCGAAAGCAATACCCGCATCCCTGGGTGCCGAAACTTGAGCGTCCGTTTAATATCACCCCAGGCTGCAGCTTGAGGTGATGTAACCACCGCAATGGTTTGCGGATATTTGGGCAGCGGAAGCTTATGTTCAGGATCAAATAGACCTTCGGACGAGAGGCGATCACGGAGCTGACGGTAACGAAGCGATCTCAACCCTTCTCCAGCAGGTAGCACCTGCCACACCATAAGCTGATACTCACCTCGCTTTGGATGCAGGCGAATCCGACCCAGCACAATCACCTGTTCCCCAGGCTCCGGCTGAATCACCAGCTTGTCGCGGTAAGACTTCCAGGCGACGCAGTGAAGCGTTGCAGCCACATCAGGATCCTGCAGCGTGAAAAAGATACCGCTCCGGTGGGGATTGGCACTCGAAACTTCCCCTGTTATCCACACCTGGATCAGTTCTTGATCCTCTTCTAACAAGGTCTGTATGTAGCTGGTTAACCCACCCACAGAGATAACAGTGGGCGGCACCAGTAAATTAGGAGAGCCAGAAGTCATGGGCAACGTATGTGAGGAAAAATACTCACGGTTACAGCTTAGCGCCTTTGGCTGATTTGTCCCAACGACGCCTATTTCAGGCTCACAAGCTGCACAAATCTCCTGGCAGGTTCAGCAGGCGTTTTGAGTTTTGTATACACTGCGTACTTCGCTAAGTTGGAATTCGAGGGATGCTTCAAAAAATGTTTACTTATGCAGCGTTGGTCCTCTGATGTCTGCCCATTCCTCTCATGCAAGATCGCAATAGATTCCTCCAAGTCAGGAGACGGAAGCAACAGAATCACATTAGGCTAGGGGGCCAGAACCTGCCGTACCGACTCCAACAACCTCGGATCTTCATATACAGAGTGACCAGCCCCAAAATCAACCACTCCATGATCGCGGTCGGCCACCAGCCTTTTGGCGGCATCGGCTTCAAAGGGTTTCCCGTATTGGCAGACGCCCTAAAATCCTTCTGCCTCGCGATTGGAGTCGGCTAGCTCCTGACTGTAGCCAATCTCTTTGTAAGACTCCCAGCGTTGATCGTCCATAGAGTACTGAGGGAGATCCAACGGCATATTAGAGCTGATGGATCTTGCCTCTCGAAAAGGATTTGTGAGGGGAGGAAGGCTGGCGGATCTCACCTACAATGAAAAACTAGTTCCCCCACGAGGTGCAATGGCTTCCGATAAATCATCCAGCTCCGAAAAAGACAAGGCACTAGGCGTCGTCCTTAACCAAATTGAACGCACCTTTGGCAAGGGATCGATCATGCGCCTTGGGGATGCGGGCCGCATGAAAGTAGAAACTATTTCCAGTGGAGCCTTAACGCTCGATATTGCTCTGGGGGGTGGCCTACCTAAGGGACGAGTGATCGAAATTTATGGTCCAGAAAGCTCGGGTAAAACAACCTTGGCCCTCCACGCCATTGCTGAAGTGCAGAAAATAGGTGGCGTTGCCGCTTTTGTTGATGCCGAACATGCCCTTGATCCGACCTACGCAGCCGCTGTTGGGGTTGATATCGAAAATTTACTGGTGGCCCAGCCCGATACAGGGGAGTCAGCTCTAGAAATTGTCGATCAGCTCGTCCGCTCCACCGCCGTTGATGTTGTCGTCATTGACTCTGTGGCAGCCCTTGTCCCGCGCGCTGAAATCGAAGGCGAAATGGGCGATTCTCATATGGGCCTCCAGGCCCGTCTTATGAGTCAAGCCCTACGGAAGATTACCGGCAACATTGGTCGCACTGGCTGTACCGTGGTCTTCCTCAATCAGCTTCGCCAGAAGATAGGTGTCACCTACGGCAACCCAGAAGTTACCACCGGAGGTAATGCCCTCAAGTTTTATGCCTCCGTGCGTCTCGATATCCGACGGATTCAAACCCTCAAAAAGGGCGCAGAAGAATTCGGGATTAGAGCTAAGGTAAAAGTCGTTAAAAACAAAATTGCTCCCCCGTTTCGCATTGGCGAGTTTGACATCATTTTCGGTCATGGCATTTCCACCTTAGGCTGCGTCTTGGATATGGCTGAAGAAATGGACGTGATTGTCCGCAAAGGTGCCTGGTATAGCTACAACGGTGAGAACATTGCCCAAGGCCGTGATAAAACCGTCAAGTTCATGGAAGATACCCCTGAGTTTGCCAGTGACATCACAAAGTTAGTGCGAGAAAAACTGGCCCAAGGTGCAGAGGTCTCAGCCAATTCAGTTGCTCCTAGCAAGCAGGCCAAGCCTGAGCAAGAGTCTGAAGCTGAAGAGAAAGTTGAGTCTAAGGCCAAAGATAAGAAGAAATAAGGCTATCGTCTGAGCTGACAAAAATAGGCAACCATAGGACTATCTCCTCGTTTCTGTGTGTTTACAACAGAAGCGTGTGTCTATCTGGAGGACTCCTATGCCTATTTTTTCGTTTTCTGGTCAGCGCCCCAAGACTCTCGGCATCACGGATGGAAAACTTGCTGCCTGTCCTGATTCACCCAACTGTGTTAGTAGTCAAGCTTCAGATACGGCCCACCATGTCGCGGCAATGACCTACGGCGGTAGTTCTGCAGAGGCATTGGCAAAGCTAAAACAGGTGATTGAGGCGATGGAAGAGACCCACCTGATCACAGAAACAGATGACTATCTGCATGCTGAGTTCACCAGTAAGCTGATGGGATTTGTCGATGATTTAGAGTGCTATCTACCGCCAGAGAAGTCAATCATCCATATTCGCTCCGCTTCTCGACTCGGCCAGTCAGACTTGGGAGCGAACCGTACTCGCGTTGAAGAGCTACGTAAACGTTTTAACCAACTCAACTGATGATCACCAAGCTTTATTTCAGCGTCTCCAAAGTATGAATGGAGAGGTTTACCTAGCCAGGATTCAGCAAGGCTGCAGGACCGGGAGCGCTCAATCGAGAAGCTCCCTGATTTCGACTACCTATGCTTCAGGCTCAAACTCTAGCGAAACACCGTTCATACAGTAGCGCTGGCCCGTTGGCGCTGGGCCATCATTAAAGACATGGCCGAGATGTCCGCCACAGTTGCTGCAGTGAACTTCTGTTCGCACCATAAACAGAGAGCGATCGCTTGTCGTTGCCACAGCACCCTCAATTGGATCATAAAAGCTGGGCCAACCTGTACCGCTGTTGAATTTTGTCTCTGAAGTAAATAAAGGCTGACCACAAGCGGCACAGTCGTAGGTGCCTTCTGAATAGTTTTTGTCCAGAGGGCTAGTGCCTGCGCGCTCAGTCCCGTGCTTGCGTAAAACTCGAAACTGCTCAGGTGTAAGCGCTTCCTGCCATTCGGCCTCTGTTTTGTTGACGGCGAATGTTTCTTGTGATGCAGCCATAGTGGTGGGTTTCTCCAGCAAATTCTGTGTTAGGGGGATGACTCCTAAGGAGGTCGCTCCCAAAATGAAGTCTCTTCTTTTCATGTTGTGATTGTGATTTTGAGTAGCCAATCAATAGCTTCCTATACGTATAGCAAAAGTCTATGAGCTTTGGCTAAAAAGTCTCTGGGGTTAGGCTGAGTCCGCTGCCAAGACGCAACCACTCCGGGCCGGAATTCTCAGGATTAGTTTTTGTTCTGACCACTCCATCCGCTCGTCTTTAGACTCTTCCACTTGGACCTGACCGTACACGATTTTGTTGGGACAGATGCCCTCTCCTAAGGGTGTTAAGCCTATTGTTGTTGTTGCTGTTTCTGGTCCTATATTGACGGCAACGATGAGAGCTTCTGCTTCTAAAATGCGAGCAAAGACGTAGATGTCTCCATCTGTTTGCAGGAGCTGATACCGACCAATTCTCAATGCCGGATATTGATGCCGTAGTGCAATAAGCTGACGGTGCTGTTCTAATAGATCACGATCCCAATCGGCTGGTTCAGGAAAACTGCGGCGGCTGTCAGGATCTAAACCACCCGGTAAACCCACTTCATCGCCGTAGTAAATGCAGGGTGCGCCGGGGAAGGTGAGTAGGAGGAGTGTTGCGAGCTTGACTGTTGCTTTATCTTCCCCGGCAATGGTGAGCAAGCGAGCTGTATCGTGACTTGCTAGGGAATTAAGCTGTGTGAGTTGAATTTCCCAGGGATAGAGAATGAGCAGCTCTTGGATTTTGTGGCCGTATTCTGCGGCTGAAAGGGAGGGAACTGCTGTGTAGTCAGGAGCTTCAACATACCGCTTCTCGACTCGATCTCCACCGGTAAATGCAATGGTGGGGCCTGTGAATAGATAATTCATGACCCCGTCAAACTGGGTACCGTCTAGCCACTGACGGGCATCTTGCCAGACTTCGCCAACAATGTAGGCCTCGGAGTTAAGAGCTTTGATGCGATCGCGAAATTCTTGCCAAAAGCCAGGGGTCTTGACTTCAAAGGGCACATCTAAGCGCCAGCCATCAATCCCAAACTCAATCCAGTATTCTCCCACCTGCATGATATATTCACGCACTTGGGGGTTGTCATGGTTGAACGTTGGCAAGGCTCGATTATCGATCCAGCTTTTGTAGTTTGCGGGTAGTGAGCCGTCGTAGGCTGAAAGTGGCCACTTATCAATACGGAACCAGTCTACCCAAGGGGAGTTGGGACCGTTCTCTAAAATGTCGCTGAAGAAGTAAAATCCTCGGCTGGCGTGGTTAAAGACGCCATCAAGAACAACTTTGAGCTGACGATCATGGGCCGCATCAAGGAGGGCTTTGAGGGCAACGTTGCCGCCCAGGATCGGATCAACTTGATAGTAGTCGTGGGTATGGTAGCGATGATTGCAGGCTGACTGAAAAATGGGGGTCAAATATAGTGCGGTGATACCTAGATCTTGGAGGTAGTCTAGTGTTTCAATCACGCCCCAAAGATCGCCGCCTTTATACCCCTGCAGCGTAGGAGGGGCGTGCCAGTCTTCCCAATTGGCAGTCCAGCGATGCTGAGCTACTTCTGACCCTCGGGCAAGTCGGTCTGGAAAAATCTGATAAAAAACGGCATGCTTCACCCAGGTGGGCGTTTGAATGTCCAAAACCTATTCCCTACTCTGCTTCCACACGATACCCCAAGTCAGCCAAGTGCAGCTTGGACTGTCGCCACTTGGGCTGAACCTTAACATAAAGTTCAAGATAAATTTGTCCATCCACCAGGGTTTGCATCTGCTGACGGGCGGCACTTCCGATCTCTTTGAGCATGGAGCCTTTTTTGCCAATCAGGATGGCTTTCTGGGAAGGGCGTTCGGCGTGGATGGTAGCCAATACGCGCGTAATTTTCGGGCTTTCTTCAACGCGATCAATCGTGATGGCAACGGAATGAGGAATTTCCTGCCGGGTCTGCAGTAAAATCTGCTCTCGAATGAGTTCGCCCATGATGAAGCGCTCGGGCTGATCGGTGACTAGGTCAGGAGGGTAGTAGTAGGGGCCTGCTGGCAATCGTGCAATTAATGCGGCCTGCAGATCTTCTAGTCCTTCTGCTGTCAGGGCAGAAAATTTCTGTACTGGCCAGCCCTGCTCGTCGGCAAGAGTCTGGTACTGGGTATCTAAACGCTCTGCACTTTGGCTTTCTTGCTGGTCTACTTTGTTGAGTCCCAGCACGATTGGCGTTTGGATCTGCGTCAACAGCTCTAAGATGTAGCGATCACCTCCTCCTGGAGGACTACAGCTATCGACCATAAATAAAACGACATCGACGGAGTTGATCGCTCTCTGGGCATTTTTGACGATGATTTTGCCCAGTTGGTGGTGGGGCTTATGGATGCCTGGGGTGTCGATGAAAATAACTTGTGCATCTGGAGTTGTGAGAATCCCACGGAGTCGGTTGCGTGTGGTCTGGGCGATGGGCGAGGTGATTGCGACCTTTTGACCGACGAACTGATTCATGAGGGTTGATTTGCCGACGTTGGGACGACCAATGAGTCCTACAAAGCCAGAGTGGAATCCTGTGGGGGCTGCGGGGATAGCAGCCATTCCCGAGAGGGCATCAAGCGGCATGGATGTGACCTAACTCCGGGTGGCTAAGGCTTGCGATCGCAAATAAGCAGCCTGAACCGCTTCTATCAATGCTGATCTGAATCCTGATTGTTCCAAGGCTCTTACGCCCGCGATCGTTGTTCCACCAGGGCTAGTTACCTGATCCTTGAGTTGAGCGGTATGTAGTCCCGATTCAGCCAGCAAAGCTGCCGTTCCCTGAACGGTCTGCAAAGCAAGTTTAGCCGCAATCGCTCTGGGGAGTCCTGCGGCAACACCGCCATCTGTGAGCGCTTCAATTGCGATCGCAACATAGGCTGGCCCAGAGCCAGATAAACCTGTCACCGCATCCATCATTGAATCCGGCACCATCACAACATCACCGACAGCCCGAAACAGATGCTCTGCCAACTCTAAATGATCATCATTGGTAGCCTGACCGACTGCTAGAGCCGTAATACCCGCACCAACTGTTGCTGGTGTATTCGGCATTGCTCGAATGACTGGGTGACCTTTAAAGGCAGATTCAAGCTGACCAAGCGTGATTCCAGCCAAAATAGAAATGACCAAAGCTGACGATCCGAGCTGCAGCTGTTCAGTCAGAGCGGGGAAAACCTGCGGTTTCGTTGCTAACAGAACCACATCCGCATCTGAAATAGATTGATTGTCCGGTGACGTGCTGACCTTGTAGGTCTCCCTCCAGTAGCTTAACCGCACTGGAGAGACATCGCAGACTACAATGCTTTGAGCCGTGTAAACCTTCTGAGCTATGAGCCGAGACAAAACCGCCTCTGCCATCACGCCACCGCCAATAACGCCCAATGTAATGCTCACCGCAGACTCACCAATGGTTAGAAAAATGGACAGTCAGTGGGCCTAGAGCAAAAATCGGCAAATTACTGAGCAATTTGGTTAAGAGCTGTTGGCTCCTGGGTTTGATAAGCCGACTGAGTAGGGCGATTGTGGGGTTGAGGTGCCTCATGCACAACACCAAACTGTGTGCTGACCTGAACGCAGTTTGGCGTGAACAAAAAGATGCTGTCGCCGACCCGTTCCTGATGACCATCAATGGTATAAGTTGCGCCCGCAACAAAATCAACCGCTCGCTGAGCTTGTGCTGGATCCATCATGGTTAGATTCAAAACTACCGACTTCCGCTCACGCAAAGCCTGAATAACCTGAGGCATCTCCTCGAAAGCACGAGGCTCCATCACGAGAACTTCAGTTGCTGATCCCCAGAATCGGTTTGCTCCGGGCATACCAACAACATTGTTAAGACTTGTGCTGCTATTCATCTCTGCCCCTTGCGTGACATCAGGTTGACTGCTGAGCTGCTCTTGAACGGGTAAATTCTGTAAAGACTCCGGCGCATAGAGATCGGCGAACTCTTCACCCTGAATCTCATCGTACTCACCATACTCCTCATAGCCTTCTGCGTCAGGCATGCCGACGAACTCTTTCAATTTTCCCAACAAAGTACTCACAATTTAGGCTCCATCGTAGACGGTGTTCGCTGAAATAAAACTCATCCTCAAGCGATCGCAGCAGCGGTCAACTCTCGTGGTAGGGGGTTTTACAACCAAATATTGAATCAGTAACCTACCTTAGCCCAAAGCCTCAGCAGGGAAAACGCTTACTAAACTTATCAAGCTAACCTTGACAAACCATAATGATCAATATCTAGAAACAGTAAAAATTTCAAGTTTGAATTATACAGTAAACGTCTCAAGTAACTATATTCCTCGCCACATTGTAAACAAACTTTATATTTCTGTTGAACAAAGTCAAGAAAGTTAAGAAAGCTACAATGCCCAAGGTATGTGGAAAGAATGTCACCTTTGGTCACATTTAACAAGGGCTATTCCAATTTATTTAATAGAAAACTCGAATTTAGAGCTTGGATTGTGTGCTGTAGAGTAAAAACTAGCGCTCTCCGAATATCAAACGCCCTACCCGTACTAGGGTGGCCCCAGCCTGGATAGCCAACTGATAATCTCCAGACATGCCCATGGAGAGCTCCTTTAAGTTAAGAACTTTATCTGTCTGCTGCGTGAGCTGTTCTGAAAGGATGCGCGTCTGCTCGAAGGCCGCCAGTTGTTGGGCCTCGCTCAGCCCCAGTGGCAGAATAGTCATTAATCCTTGGATATCCAAATTTTTACATTGCAGGAATTCGCTCAGCTCTGCTTTGAGGCCAGTGGCAGACCAGCCATACTTGCTGGGATCATCCAGTATCTTGACCTGTAGGCAGATTTTCGGTCGCTGAGGTCGATCCGCTGCTAGCCTGTTCAATCGGTGAGCAAGGGCTAGGCTATCGACTGAATGAATCCACTCACAGAGCTCAACAGCTTGCTTCGCCTTATTCCGCTGCAGGTGTCCGATGAAATGCCACGTCACATCCCTTAAGTCCTCTAACTCAGCTTGCTTTTCCTCTAGCTCTTGGATGCGACTTTCTCCGAAATTTCTGATCCCAGCCTGATAGGCTTGACGCATTGAAGCGATAGAAACTTTTTTAGTGACGGCAACCAGCCGTGTCTGAGGCGGCAACTGCTGAGAGATAGCTGCAATCCGGTTGGCAATTGTCACAGCTCTTCCAGAGTCTGTCATTGAAACGTTTGTTGATGAACAGTTTTGAGTTGATCGTAGGCTGAAGCCGTCCCGGAACGCCTCAGCGTTCGCAGGCGACCTTCAACGATAATGCGAGCCTCGTTACGGCTCACGGCCTGAAACTCAATTTCCGGTGTATCTGTGCAAACAATGAAAAATAGGCGCTGTGCGTACAGCGTTGTATAGAGCGTACGGTGCGGTTCAATAAGGCACAGGCTGAACAGCAGCCCAAAGCTTGGGTGGCTCAGATACGTTTCGCTGATCATGTGTTGCTATCTGGGACTTGCATGCTGAACCCTGAATAACAGTGGGACATCGTACTAGCAGGACTGTAAAGACTCAGAAAAATCAGTTTGAAATACTGCGATTAACGATTAGCGGCGAAAAAAGCGTGATGCCCGAACGATCATTTAGCGAACGATAGGACTTGCTAATTATACTGGAAACTCGGAAATCTATATATGGCCTGTCATTTGCCGTAGTGCTATGAGCTGAGCTTGGGCTTTCTGCAGCGATTCTTCCCACTCTTTTTGAGGATCGCTATCTGCAACGATTCCTGCGCCAACCTGTCCCCAGATCTTCACCGGTTGCTGCCGCAGGGGCGCAAACTCATGTTCCGGCACAACCAAGAGAGTGCGAATCAAAATGTTGAGATCCAGGTGACCTCGATAATCTAAGTATCCACAAGAGCCATAAAACAGACTGCGCCGCACTGGCTCCAGCTGCTCAATGATCTCCATACAGCGCACCTTAGGACAGCCCGTAATCGTGCCGCCAGGGAAGACCGCTCGAATGAGTGAAAGTACATCGTGTGTGGGCGTCAACAGTCCTTTGATATTGCTAACGAGATGCATGACGTGGCTGTAAGTCTCGATCGTAAGCAGCTCGTCTACGACCACTGAACCCCATTGGCACACGCGTCCAAGGTCGTTCCGCTCTAGATCAACTAGCATGATGTGCTCTGCCTGTTCTTTGGCGTTGGTCGATAGTTCTTGAGCAAGGCACTGATCTAAAGTCAAGGTTTGTCCTCGTGCCCGCGTCCCAGCAATCGGACGAACCTGAACCTGTTCTCCTCGGAGCTGCACAAGCCTCTCGGGCGAGCAGCTGACGACGCTTCCCCAAGGGGTTTGCCAATAACTGGCGAAGGGAGAGGGATTGATACTGTATAAACGACAATAGAGGTCCCAGGGATCAAGACGTGCTTGAGCAACAAAGCGAGTTGAAAGATTAGCCTGAAAAATGTCACCTGCTCGGATGTGTTCCTGAGCCGATCTCACCATCTCCTTATAGTCGGCGTGACTGGTCAGCAACACACTCGGTTTTAAGAGGTCTCCTCCCACCGGAGAATCATCATAGTCCGAATACTGCAGGCGATCTTCGAGTTCATCTAGCTGGTCTGGGTGACTGCTGGCTAGCCAGAGCTCCTGTTGCTGATGGTCAAGAACAGCGAAGGCTTCAGGTTCATACCAGTAGGCAACCGGAAAGGGTAGGGGATCACTGTTGATTCGAGGTAGATCTTCTATCTCCCACGCGAAATCATAGCCAAGCCAGCCAAGCCAGCCTCCAGTAAATGGTAAAGAAGGTGGGGGGGCTGACGATAAATTGCCAGAAGCTTGCTGGAGTCGCTTGCGAAGACAAGCAAGGATGTTATCCGCAGCAGGAGTCCAAAGCTGAGGCTGATGGTTGATGATTCGAGGGGGGCCAGCACAGATAGAATAACGACTAAGAGACGAGGGTGGACTTTCGAGTAGCGTTGCCACGGTAAACCTGCGAAACAAAGCCGCAAATATCATTGAGCCAGTGCGGTGGGCGAGGGGTTGCGATCGCCAATACCAGGGGAGAAGTTGACTCATTTCTAACGTGTTTTAGAGGGACTATGTATCAATACCCATCCAAAGCCGCAGGCCCCAAACCCCGAGGACCAGCAGCAATGCAATCCAGTCTCGAAAGCGGATTTGTAATTGGCTCCACTGAACGTGATGCTGGTTAGGAGCCGTAAAACCACGGACCTGCATTGCACTGGCAATTTGCTCAGCCCGAAGAAATAAATTCTCGAGCAAGCGATCGGCCAGCAATAGCCAGATCTGTGAGGCGCCTTTGACGCCGAGTTTTTTCCAGTTGATGGCACGCGTTCGCACGGAACGAACCAGATTCTGCACCTCCTCCAGAACGAGGGGAATAAAGCGTAGGGCCAAAGTTAATGTCAGCGTTAGCTCTGTAACCGGTATGCGCCATCGCCGCAGCGGCTGCAGCATTAGATCTAAGGTTGTCGTGATCTCTTCTGGAGCTGTTGTTAATAGGTATAAAGTTGTTCCATAGATCAGTGTAAACAGTAAGCTGCCGAGTCGAAATCCAAGCTCCAGAGATCTTCTCGTAATTTTGATTGGACCTGCCTGGAAGAGAATGTAGCGATAGGACCTAAAAGAATCGAAGGGTGGGTCGTTAGGTTGACGAGTAGCCACTTCCACTGATGGTGGCTTAGCTTGAGACGATGTCTCTGTTGCTGCTACAAACGATAGTTCTTGGTTGGGGAGTCGAGGCTGATGCTGCGCGGCCAAGCCATCTGGCATCACCGCTGTTACCGCAAACACGACAAAGCACAGGGCTGAGAGCAGGCCCATTTGTTGACGCCACACCCTTAGTGGAATGGCCGTACTCGTCAACAACACAAGCATAATGACCAGTACTAGTCGCCACGTAAAGCTTGCCAGTAAAGGCGTCAACAAAAAGGTCATCAGCCACACCAGCTTCACACGGGGATCAAGGCGATGGAGCCAAGTTGTCGGTTCTTCGAGATATGTTCCTATCGGCAAAGATCGGAGTAGATCCATCCCAGCTTATCCGGTTAAAAGTAATCTCGTTTAAGCGTAACCAGAATTGGTGATCAATGGTCCAGCTTTGCAACAATTTAGTGCTCCTCATTGACGCCCTTCATGACTGGCCACCAGGATAGATAGAAACTGTAGAACCGTGATCGTGCAGAAATATATTCTGTTTTACAAGCCCTATGGTGTCCTGAGCCAGTTTAGCGATCAACAAGGGCGCATAACTCTCAAAGACTATATTCCGGTTCCAGATGTATATCCGGTAGGGCGTTTAGATCGGGATAGTGAAGGCTTGCTGCTGTTGACCAATCATGGCTGGATGCAGCATCGTCTCAGCGACCCTCGATTTTCTCATCCTCGAACCTATTGGGTGCAAGTTGAGCGGATTCCTGCTTCCCATGATTTAGAACCGTTGAGCCAGGGAATCAAAATTCAAAAATATCAGGCCCGTCCAGCCCAAGTTAAGCTTCTGCCGAGGGCACCTGATCTGCCTCCGCGCGACCCGCCGATTCGGGTACGGCAGACTGTGCCGACCGCCTGGCTTGAGATGACCCTGACCGAGGGGCGGAATCGACAGGTGCGCCGTATGACGGCAGCCATTGGCTTCCCCACCCTACGGCTGATTCGGATTTCCATCGGCCCTCTTAGCCTAGAGGCGCTGCTTCCTGGTCAATGGAGGTCTCTCACGGTGGAAGAGATTGAGCAGCTCCGCTGTCTGGTTGAGCCATCTGCTCCTCATCGATAGTGCTGATTCTGAGACCTCTTTACATGTGCTTTTGTGTGTAGGTAAAAACTGTTACTCTACGGATGACCAAAAGCACGAGAACCTATGAGCGATAAACTCCCGTTAGAGGTGACTCCTGAAATGATAGGTTCCAGTACCTCGCCTGAATTCTCTGCCTTAGAGCCTGCTGAAGGAGATGATGTGACTGACATTCTCCCTAGCCAGATGCTAGAAGCTGAGGCTGCTGGTCAGACAGATGTTGGGCGAGAGCGCCAACATAATGAAGACTTCTTTTTCATCAGCCATCAATTTACTCAGCAGAGCAATCCTAAGCGTCACGCGGTTTCTTTAAGAGGGTTATACGTTCTCTGTGATGGTATGGGAGGACATGCTAAGGGTGAAGTGGCCAGTGCTTTGGCTACAGAAGCCATCGTTCAACAGATCAACCAACGGTGGCAGGATGATGCGCTACCGAGTCACGATAGCCTTATGGAGTCGGTTCTCGCTGCGAATCAAGCGATCTATAAAGTCAACGAGGGCAAGGGGGCGAGGTCAAGCCAAGATCGTATGGGGACAACCATGGTTCTTGCTTTATTTCAAGATACTGAAGTTCTCTTGGCCCACGTCGGGGATAGTCGTATTTATGCCCTTACTGCTAGCCAAGGGTTGGAGCAGTTGACGGTTGATCACGAAGTGGGTCAGCAAGAGATTCAACGGGGAATTGACCCCAAGGTTGCCTATGGTCGGTCGGATGCCTATCAGCTAACCCAGGCCTTGGGTCCTCGTAAGAATGGAGAGATTATGCCAGAAATTGCCTCTCTTACGATTGCTGAAGATACAGTGCTGCTCCTGTGTTCGGATGGGTTGACGGACCATGATCTTTTAGAAACGCACTGCTCAACTCATTTAATGCCAATCTTGGATCATCGGACGGGTCTGCAGCAAGGTGTGAATCAGCTCATTAATCTTGCCAATCAATATAATGGCCACGATAATGTGACCGTATTAGCCATCCGGATCAAAGTACACCCTCAGCAGCAAAATATTCGAACGGGGCATTGATTCCTAACCCTCTACGGTTGCAGTCTTTGTGATTACGTTAATACTTCTAGACTCTGAGCATCAGCAATGGCAATTTGAATTACATGCAAGGGTTAAAGTCGGGCGTGCACTTGATAATGACGTCGTTTTGGCTGACGAACAGGTCTCTCGCTATCATCTAGAACTGAGTCCTACTTCCTCTGATGCTGATTCTAGCCCTGCTCAAAAGGGATGGCAACTTCAGGGGCTTGGAACCAATGGAACGCTTGTAAACGGAAAGTTTGTGACTCAGGCAGATATTGTTGATGGAGACCTCATCCAATTAGGGCTTTCGGGGCCTGTGCTGAGGTTTGAGCTAAGCATGCAGGAATTGTCTTCTGTTTCCAGGGAGGCTGCTGATTGTTGCTCTCAAGCTTTGGATGAGGAACAGCAATTGGCCGTAAATTATTGTGCCCACGAAAATAATGAACCAGGCAATCGATTCTGTATTCACTGTGGCGAGCTACTCCAAGCACGAGAGACGGTTGGGCACTTTCAAGTGGTCCAAATCTTAGAGTTTCAAGAACGAGAGGCTGCTTTTCTCGTTCAGGACCTTTCAGAGAAGGCTTCTTTCTATGTTCTCAGGCGGTTTAAGCCTGAGATTTTTTCGCAAGCTCAAGCTCGATTTGAGCAGGAAGTGCTACGGCTGCGTGCTTTCAACCATCCAGGTGTGGTTAAGGTTGTGGATTTTCTCTATGAAGGTCCCTACCGATATGTTGTTATGGAGCATCTTTCTGGTGTGAGTTTGAAAGAGTGGGTTCGGCAAGAAAGACCGACGGTGCCAATAGCCATCAAATTCCTTTTATCTATGGGTGATAGCCTTGAGGCTCTTCACTCCCACGAGTCAACCATAATTCATCAAAATCTTACACCGAGCAATGTTCTTATTCGCCCTCAGGGACAAGGTACGGTCCTCACTAACTTTGGTAGTCTTAGGGCGGCCGGCTTTGGCACTTTTCCCGCAGTTCCACCAACCGTGCAATCAGATGTGTATCGATTAGGATCTACGCTGCTCTTTTTGCTAACCGGCCAGGAACAGGGGCAGTACTTCAACGTCAGGCGAACAGATCAACATATTGAATGGACGGCTCTACCACAGGTTCCTTTCTCACTCCGTTCAGTGATTGAACGAATGACCCACCCTGATCTTCAGGCTCGGTATCGCACTGTTTCAGAGTCGATGGAAGCACTACAGATTTGCCAATCAGAATAGGCTGCATCTCTGTTTCTGAGTTACTCCCTAGGACGATCTTTGCTTTTTACGGGGACATCACCAATGGGAACTGAGGGCTCGGAGTCTTCGTGGTTTATTTGGTTGTATGAGTAGTAATAGGAACTATAGGAGGGCTGTTGATCTGGCGTCACACCATTAGCGATTACACCCAATAAATTGTGCCCTGGCTGTTTGAGCAATTCTTTCGACAAAGCAACACTTCCCGTTTCAGCCACGCCAGGACGTACGACGAGTAGCAATCCATCAGCCATCCGGCTGAGTGTGAGCGTGTCAGCTGCTGCACTCAAGGGCGGTGAGTCAATGATCACGTAGCGATACCGTCTGCCAAACTCCTGCAGTAAGTTGACCATATGGTCAGAGTCAATTAACGCAGATGGATTCGGCGGCAACACGCCGGCCGTCAATACATCTAAGTTCGTCTCACCTTCTTGAATGGCATCCTCTAGCGTTGCTTCACCGACTAATACATCACTGAGGCCCACGCGATTTAAGAGCTCCCACGTTCGATGTTGGACTGGACGGCGTAAATCAGCGTCTACCAGTAAGACTTTTTGTCCCAATTCTGCCATCGCCATCGCTAAGTTGGCTGATGCGGTTGATTTCCCTTCAGAAGGGATGCCGCTGGTCATGACAATGACTTTGAGGGGCTTGTCAGAATTGAGGTACTTGAGATTCGACTGCACCATTCTGACTGCTTCACTGGGGGGGGAGTTGGGGGTATCGCGAACGTATAGATCGCGCTTTACATCTGCTGCAACGCTTGCCCCTTTCTCTTTGATTTTCGTCTGGACGCCTTCTATCGCAGGAATGACGCCTAGCATCGTGTAGTCAGAGAACAGTGCTTTGATATCTTCTAGCGTTTTCACGGACTTATCTCGAGAATCTAGCAATAGTGCGACCCCAAAGGCTAGCAAGCTGCCTAAAACGAATCCTGAAAAGATATACAGCAGCTTTCGAGGTGCGATCGGTTCTTCAGGGATCAATGCGGGCGATAGAATTCTCGCATTGCCCAGATTTTGTTGCTCTAGGACTTGAATCTCTTGCAATTTTCTAACGAGGTTCGCATAAATTTCCTGCGATATTTCAACATCTCTCAGGAGTTGACGAAGCTGTTTCTCAAGGGCGGGGATTGCCTCTGTTCGCTGTTGAAAGTCAGTTTGAGATGTAGCCAGAGCTGCCGCAACTTGTTCCGCTGCTAAGCGTTCTGTCTCGAAACGTACCAATTCGCTGGTTGCCCTTTGCTGCAGTTCGCCGACCTGGAGTTGCCCAGTCCCCTGAGTCGGAGATGATGGAACTCCTAAAGCTTCCCCTACTCGATTTTGAAGTGTTGCTCGTAAGGTAGATGCTTGCTCTTGTAGATCCTGAAGTATCGGGTTCTCTGGAGTTAGGCGAGTTCCTTCCACGGCCAATTGACCCTCCACTTCTTGCAGTTGTTGTAAAACAACTTGAACACCGGGTGATTGACTTAGGGTGGTACTGGCGATGGACTTTTGCTTGTCTATGCCTAACTGTTTACGTAGAGAGTCAGATTGTGCCTGAGCACTAATTGCTCTTCCCTGTGCTTCATTAATTTTCTCGGCGAGTCTGATGACTGCTTCGACCGCGACTTCGGCCTCTTTATCAATGGCTACAATTTTGTTGGTCTCTTTGAAGCGACGGAGTTGTTCTTCGAGATTTTCTATCTTTTCCCTTGTCTTTGGGAGTTCTTGATCAATATATTGCCGAGCTGATGATGCCTCTAGACGATTGATGCGCAGGTTGTCAGCTAAGTACACCTTCATTAAGGTGTTGATGACTAACGCCGCTTCTTCAGGGTCTTCTGATTCGTAGGCAAGCTCAATAACATCGCCAGCTCTAGCTTTTTTGATGCTGAGTTGTTCTTCGAAGTCAAAAATCTTGAGCGGTTCCCCTTCGTCATCTGTTAGCTTTAGCTGCTTCAGGGCTTCTTGCAGTACAGGGACGGATAAAATGGTTTCAATCTCGGTGTCTAAAGGACTGCTGTCACCGGATAAGGGACTAATTCCTCCTAGGTCAAGTTCTGTTAAGCCAGACTGCGATTCTTTAATCCGAAGCGTGCCTTGTGATTGATATATCGGAGCCTTCAGAAATGCAGCAAGAGTTGCGGTTGAAAACATCAACAGGAAGATGATCGTAGCTGGTAACCAGCGCCTCTTGAGAATCAGCCAATATTTCCCTAGATCGATGACTTCTTCTTCAAGCTGATACTCTGCTGGCATAGGACTTATGGTATGTAGAATTCAACTCACTCTCTTGAGTGAGTAACGTGATGAGCCAATGTGAGTGGAGCGTTGCTTGGTAAGGCTCCCTAATTTCTTATGCCTTATCGTTTGCCAAGCTCACAACTGACTGGCCCTTAGTTCAGAAATTTTAGCTCATTTGTGTGTTGGAGAGGGGGTATATCCCTAATCGCCAATGCAGTTTCTTCGCTTGTACTTTCGGAAACCGTAGATTCTAAATGACATCATCCTACCTTGATGCTAGATATTAGCTTGAGAACTCAACACTTGATTTGATCTGTAAAAATTATAGAAGCGATGCGCACTAGCATTAGTGAATAGATTCAGTAAAACCTTAGTTCAAGACAATTTGGCGCAGCGTCTCTAGAATAAGACGTAAGTCGAAGAGCAAGCTTGCTTGACTAATATAAATTTGGTTAAGTTCCAGCTTCCTGGGCATGATTTCTTCAACGTAAGTCTTTTCTGCGTTGGATGCCCCGGCCAAAAGGTCATTCTCATTCCTGAATTGGATTGATGCTAAATCGGTAATGCCTGGCGGCACGCTCAAAACATTCCGTTGCTCTGGGGTGTAAAGGTTGACATATTTGGGAACCTCTGGACGCGGTCCGACAAGACTCATCTCACCCTTCCAGACATTAATGAGCTGCGGTAACTCATCTAGCTTGTACTTTCTTAATAAGGCACCGATGCCCGTAATCCGTGAATCATTGCCGACGGTAATCTGCTGACCTAATGTTTCTGCATCCGTGATCATCGTTCTGAATTTATAGATCTCAAACTCATGACCAAGCTGCCCCACACGTATCTGCCTAAAGAGAATAGATCCTCGATCATCGAGCTTAATCCCAATGGCGATGACTACAAATAGAGGCGTAAGAATGAGTAAGCCTAGCGAAGCACAGACAAAGTCAAACCCTCGCTTAGCTTTCATCAGAGGAGAATTTCCTTGACAGCGTCAATAACCCGGGTAGAATCATCATCTGTCATTTTTGTATAGAGAGGAAGGCTAACAGCACGTTCATAGGTAGCTAAAGAGATAGGGAAGTCTGCAGGAGAGAGGTTATAGGTCTCTCGCCAATAGGGATGTAGATGGAGCGGAATATAGTGAATGCTACAACCGATGCCTCGCTCAACCATCTTCTGGATAAAATCGTCACGTGTCAGATTGCTTGATTCCTGTAGGCGGATGATGTAGAGATGCCAAGAATGAATATCCCCGGTGTTTGGATGAGCGGGCAGCTTTAAAGGGAGGTTAGACAATTCTGTATTGTAATGATTTGCTATCTCAGCACGCCGCTTTTGGAATTTCCAGGCTTTTCCAAGCTGGGGAATACCCAGAGATGCAGCTAAATCGGTCATGTTGTATTTAAATCCAGGTGCCACGATTTCGTAATACCAGGATGGCTTAGTAGATGTATATCGATCAAAAGCATCGCGGTTTATGCCATGTAAGCGCATGATACGTGCTCTATCGGCCAAGGCTCGATTGCGCGTTACCAGCATTCCACCTTCACCTGTTGTGATTGTCTTCGTCGCATAAAAGCTGTAGACCGTAGCTTCGCTGTCTAGTGTGCCAATCAGCTGCTGGCGATAACTTGTGGGTAAGGCATGAGCCGCGTCTTCAACAACCTTGAGATTATGCCGCTGAGCGATATCTAAAATTGCATCCATCTCACAGGCCAAACCTGCCAAATGTACGGGAATGATTGCCTTTGTTCGTTCGGAAATAGCCGCTTCTATCTGTTCAACATCTATGTTGAGGGTAGTAGGGTTAATATCAACAAATACAGGATCTGCTCCCAGGTAGCGAATCACCTCCGCCGTTGCGGTAAATGTATGAACGGTGGTGATCACTTCGTCCCCTGGCTGAATCCCAATTGCTTCAAGAGCCAGATGTAGGCCTGCTGTCGCAGAATTGACAGCAACGACTTCAACATTGGCACCAAGGAACTCTCTGAACTGTGTCTCAAACTGTTTTGTCTTGGGACCTGTTGTCAACCAGCCGGACCGGAGTGAATCGACAACCTGATTGATTTCTTGCTCATCAATATCTGGCTGAGCAAAGGGAAGAAATTTATCCATGCGATGTGCGAGTAAAGACGAAATTATTAGTAGCTAAAAAGAGCTAGCTCCTTTTCTATAATTGGTGAAATTGATTTTCGCTGCTCTAGGGTCAGTGTGCGTATGCCCTTACCCACTTCATCCTTCCGAATTGCGCCTAAGTCTGTGCTTTTTAAGCATAGACTTAGATCTATGTTCGCAAATTCAGCAATCTTTTCAAGTACTAAATTAGGGTTTTCTACGAAATCTTCGTAGCGGACTAGTAATAAATTTTCGCTATTTATATTTTTTAGGCCAGCAGAAGCCTTAGAAACTGATTGGGACCACTGAATTGCGCAAACTTCTAGTAGGTTTCTCACTTTTATGTCTTCATCGATTCCGTCATAGCGGACCCCCCAAGTGGCTATGTTCTTGCTGTCGCTAACCCATAGGCTTTGAATAGTTTTTTTTGTATAGGATATTCCATATCCGAAGGCATCTAGAATGGGAAATGTAAGTGCTTTCTGGAATATGTATTGCCAGTCAGGTTGAGCTGTCCATTGCCGTGCAACAGATTCAATGACATCAAATCCGTTGCGGACAATATGCAGATATTTTGCATCAGGAAAAACAGAAGCAACATAGGGCACTCTTAAACAGTTACTTACTGTTTTTTCAATAATATATGGAGAGCCTCTACTAAATCGATCAATCGCGCTAGCTATTTTTGTCCTGATAGCATTGTTTAAATCATCGATTTTCAATTCGTCATGAGGTATATCCTCATTTCCAAACTTCCAAACGTAGTTGATATCGTAAGGTACTTTATCGACATGAGGATGACATGCAATGCTATCTCTCAAAAGTTTTGTGCCCGATCGTGCTGCACCAATTAAGATAAGAGGCTGATAGCTAGAGTTCATGATAGTGATGTCATCATATTGACTCTATTCGTGAAAATGTACATCCGCGATCGTCATAAGCGTTGAACTCAAAACCAAGATCTTTCATTCTTTTGTGTAGCGATGCATCATCTGGAGAACCACTCGCAATACATAGATACTTTAGTCCAGCCTCTAGTATGTGAGACATTCCATCAATGATATCCCACTCTGATCCGTTGGTTGTAATACTGACTAGGTCGACGTCTTTGAGTCCGAGATCTGCAATGACAGTGTCAATTGTTTTGGCTGGTACTTTGATATCGCAGAAGTCTCCCATCCGCTTCTCATCATATTCGGTGCATCCAGCGGTGAAGTTGGTCGCAGGATGATTGCGGTCGACATATAAACTTAAGTCGGTGTTTTCTGACCATGCAGCGTATGGAGCAACTACAGAATTTGTAAGCCCTTTCTGCGTAATGATTGAGTTGAATTCCTCTACATTTTTAGGGTCAGGCTCGACAACAACAACGTTGCATTCTGATTCAGCAAATAGACAAAAGTACATGCCTCTAGAACGGCCAGAATGGAGCGTGTCTTTAGGTGAACCTACTTGAACAATGGTTTTTAAGTTTGGCACCAATGAATAAGGCTTCTGATTGGAACGAAGGTTTTTCCCGATGCTATATTTAAGATCGAAAGGAATATTGTACAAAATTGAGTTGTATGTTTTGACCAGTTCCCGATGAAGTTTCGCACGATGGCTCCACTGGAATCTCAAAAATGGCTTTTTATTCAAAATAAATACCTCTTTGTTTGTCTATATTCAATGACATATGCTTTTGCTCCTATCTCACAAAATATGACATCTCTACGAGACGATATATGTTTAAGGTTTTTCTCGCTTTTTAGAGTTTTTTTAGAAAAAGAGACTAGTCTTTATGGATTTTTAAGCAGTAAAAGTGTGTTCCTTGAATTCTGTAGGGCTAATGCTTTTCCGATTATAACTTTTCCGATTATAACTTCGTCAGAGAAAAGCTTTTTGGAAGTAGATTTTGCTTTTCCTCGGTAAGACCCTATGAATTTCTAAAGAGTTTAGGCATTGTTTTACTTGAATACTCTTCCCCTTGCTGTGCCTCATGAGTGAAAATGTATTAGATTCCTTGGGAGATAGCTGTCAAACGCCTTGTTGGTAGGTGATTCAGGCATAACTGTATCAACAAACGGAACGTTAAGGCAATTGGTTTTGCTCTTTGTTGGAGATATATCTGTTTCAAGCTTTGAAGCAGGCTTTTCCTCTGGCAATGGTTTTCTTCCTTGAGGCCAGGTTGTACTTGTTATGACAGTGTTATACATGATCCCTTCGTTCATTCTGAAGGAGTAGTTGCGACCATTTTTGCAAAATGATAGCCTCTGAACCTTCTGTTTGAGCTTTTTTCAAGGCTGATGAGCGCATTATTGCTCGTTGGTCACCGGTATCAGCAAGTTGAACGATGGCCTTGGCAAGTGCTTGGACATCTCCGTTGGGTACGCTCAATCCTAGGTTCTCCTTGCAAACAGCTATGGCTAACTTGCTTTCGGGTTCAATGGCGACGAGTAAAGGGCACCCCTGCTCTAAATAGGTCATTGTTTTGCTTGGGTAAACGTATTGATATAACCCAGGCCGAAGACTCACGAATCCTGCTCCTGCTAGGCGCATAGTAGCTTTTGCTACCTCTATAGGATAGTGCTTTACAAATCGGACGTTGGCTTTTAATGTCTGTGCTTGCTGTATCAACCTGGCTTTGGCGACTCCATCCCCCATCATTAGTAGCTCGATATCGGGGCGATGTTGCAACTCTCCCATCGCTGCGACAGCGGTGTCTAAGCCTTGGAAGCGACCAATGTTACCTGCAAATAAAACAGTAAATCCTTTGCTAGAGAGTTGGAATGGCAGTGTATCTGGCAGTGTCGTAGGACTGGGGAGACTGAAATTATTAAGCACTTGGACTTGTATTGATTCTCCACCGGGACGGTTGTAGAGTGCTTGTTCCATATCCGAGGATAGAACGATGGCAGGGTTGGCTTGATTACAGGTCCAGGTATCAAGTGTTTGCAGGATTCTGAAAAGGGTGGGATTAGAAAATTCACCTGAGACGCGGCCAACTTCAGGATGAATATCCATGCAGTGATAAATAAATCGAGTGCCCGTCAGACGAGCTGCAGTGGCGACTGTAACACCGCCAAGAACGGGAGGGATGCTGGAAATCATGACAATGTCGTATCGCCCAATCAAAATGCGCAAAAAGACAGAGAGGCAGAGGCGCAAAGCGTTAAGAAGTCGTATGAATGGGCGACCTGCCTCGTTTGGGAGAGCCAGCCGCCTAACGTGAACTCCATCAATTTGCTCTTGGAACGGTCGATTTTCTAGGGCGATGTCTTTTTTGTAAGAGGGTTGAGATGAAAGGACTTCTACATGGTGTCCTTCCTGACTCCAGTGGGCAACAATGCGTCTTAACAATGAAGCGTAGGGTGCTGTATCTGGCCAGTAGTAGCGGTGAACCGCCAAGATGCGTTGAGGGGTCGGCGAATCGGTCATATCCAAGGGATGAAGCTCGCTATGATTCTTGCCAGTCGTATCGGCTAAACCCGTCCATATTACGCCAATGTTGGGTCAGTTTGGCTGTCCCTGTGATCAGGCGGACGACACGCTCAGAGGTGTTGCGGATTTTGTAGGCTTCAGGAATTTCGCGTGCGGTGCCGGAAAAGGTGGTTCTAGTTGCGATCGCAACCCCAACCCCATCAATCAAAGTCTGCGCATCAAGTCCTGTGAGCGCAATCGCCCCTGTATCTAAAGCCTCGGGCCGCTCAATCGACCGGCGCATTGTCACGGCGGGGAACTCCAGAATGGAGGCCTCTTCACTAATGGTGCCGCTATCTGAGATGGCACATTTAGCGTTGAGTTGAAGATGATTATAGTCAAAAAATCCAAAGGGCTTCAAAAATCGGATCTGCTGATCATCAATTTTCAGGCCCAGCTTGTCGAGCCGATTTCGGGTTCGAGGATGCGTCGAGACCACCACGGGGAGGTCAAAATTTGAGTTCAGTGCCTGCAGAGCCTCCACCACCTTTTGCAAGTTCTCTCGACTATCGACGTTCTCTTCGCGGTGAACGCTGACGATAAAGTATTCGCCCTTTTTCAGACCCAAGGTGTCTAGAACTGAGGACTCCTGGATTTGAGTCAGATGATGTTCTAGGACTTCCCGCATGGGGGAGCCGGTGAGATAAATAAACCGATGGGGTAAACCCTCGCTCAGCAAGTGCCGACGGGCATGTTCGGTGTATACCAGGTTGAAGTCGGCGGTGTGATCGACGATTTTGCGATTAATCTCTTCCGGGACGTTGGCGTCAAAGCAGCGATTGCCTGCCTCCATGTGGTACGTGGGGATTTTCATCCGCTTCGCCATTAGAGTTGCGATCGCACTATTGGTATCCCCTAAAACCAAGACTGCATCGGGCTGCTCGGCTAGCAAGACTTCCTCTGTCTTGATTAAGATCTCACCCAGGCTCCGGCCCAGTGAAGAAGTATCAACTTTAAGAAAATGATCGGGTTGACGAACGCCCAACTCTTCAAAGAACACGTCGTTGAGTTCGTAATCGTAGTTCTGGCCAGTATGCACCAGCTTGTGATCTACCGTCTGATCCAAAGCTGCCATCACGCGGGATAGCCGAATAATCTCGGGACGGGTGCCGAGAATGGTCATTACTTTCATGACTGGCTGGGCTCCATAGGCACAGGCTCGTAGTAGGTATCAGGAGCTTCAGGATCGAAAATTTCATGACTCCAAAAAAGCGTTATTAGCTCATCGTCACCTGTGTTGGTGATGTTGTGGGTGTGCAGCGTCGGCATATCAATGTATGTCGGCTGTTCGCCAGAAACCTTAAAGGTCTCAACCTGATCATTTAAAAGGCGGCGAATACAGATGTCGGCTTGCCCCCGAACCACAAGAAAGCGCTCGACCTTATTGAAGTGATAATGATTGCCGCGAGTAATGCCTGGTTTGGTCGTGGAGAGGAAAGCCTGTCCGCCATTCTCATTTTTCACCGCTTCAAATAAAGACCCTCTGTTATCCGTATTCAGCTTCAGCCCCCGTGGGTAAAAGCTTGGGTACATAAATGAGCGGAGAGTGTTAAAAAGCTGTAGCTCAAAGCGATCGCGTAAATCTGGAATGATGTCGCGACTGTAGCTGTCATGCATTGCTGAAAGCTGATCGGCGACAGCCTTCACCGAAATCTTGTGTCCCAGTAGCCGTAGTTCACCTGTTTGCCCCTGTTTCAAAACTTTAGCAATGCGATCGCTGATATCTTGTGCATGAAGCAGCTCTAAGCGACCGTCAGCGTTCACCGTTAGCGGCTCACCTTGAACAAGCTGATGGCAAAACGTGAATACAACAGAGTTGTAGAAGGGGCGTCCACATTCGCCAAATACATGGGGAAGAACCAGCTCAGTGTACTTAGCGTCATGTTCCTCCGCCCAATCCGCCAGAATCTGATGGGCTGTTGTCTTACCCCGACCATAGGCGTTGTCTTGGTCTTTGTGCACGCTATTGGCAAAGAGTAGGTGGGGCGTTGCCTTTGCAGCCTGTAAGCCTTCAACTAAGCGCTTGGCGATGATGATATTACCCGTCTCAACTTCGGCCTCGGAGGCACGATTGACGCCTGCTAGATGAACGACTGCCGTTGCCCCCGTCAGCGCTGCGGCCAGTTTCTGATCGTCATTGAAGGCAGGACGATCCAGGGGCACTAGATGATCTTTGAAAGTCTCATTCGCCCCCAAGTGACACCGGAGGTGCCAGCCTAGTAGGCCATTGGCTCCTGTGATGACAATTTTCATGACCGATCTCCCTGCAGTGCGTCCTTAATCTCAGGCAATCGGAGGAGAATCTCTTTCAACTCGGCCTTAGAAAGCTGATGAGTATTATGAGAATGGTAATCTTCGATGTCAGCTTCCTCAACAGCGCCTTCGGTAAAGTACTTGCTGTAATTGAGATCTCGGTCGTCAATCGAGACGCGGTAATAATCTCCCATATCTTTAGAGCGCCGCAGTTCTTCTGCCGTCACAAGCGTCTCATAGAGCTTCTCCCCATGACGGATACCAATGACTTTAATGGGATTACTGGCTTCAAACAAATCTAAGAGACACTCAACGAGTTGTTGGACCGTACAGGCCGGAGCTTTCTTAATGAAGATGTCTCCCTGACTGGCATGTTCAAAGGCGAAATCAACGAGATTAATTGCATCATCTAGCGACAGCATGAAGCGGGTCATGGAGGCTTCTGTGATCGTAATCGGCTGCCCTGCTTTGATTTGCCGAATGAAGAGAGGAATTACAGAGCCTCTGGAGCACATCACGTTCCCGTATCGTACGCAGGAGAGCGTTGTGTCTCCTTCACTAAGCTGACGACTGGCAGCCTGCACGACCTTTTCCATCATTGCTTTGGTGAGGCCCATCGCATTGATTGGCATGACGGCCTTATCCGTGCTTAGGCAAACAACGCTTTTGACATCGGCTTCTAGGGCTGAGTCAATCACGTTTTGACTGCCCAAGATATTGGTTTTTACAGCCTCTAAGGGGAAGAACTCACAGGAAGGGACTTGCTTCAACGCTGCAGCATGAAAAACAAGATCGACCCCCTTCATGGCTTTGTCGACTGAGTTGCGATCTCGAATATCACCGATGAAGAACTTCAGCTCAGGTCGGCTGTAGGCAATCCGCATTTCTTCTTGCTTCGCTTCATCACGGCTCAAGATGCGGATCTCTTCGTAGCCTTGCTGTAATAGAGAGTTGACCATTGTCTTACCAAAAGAACCTGTACCTCCAGAAATGAGAACAACAGAGTTCAGAGACATAAGTTCAGATCCTTTGGAAAATCAATATTTTATCAAATAACTTTAGTGAAACCTTAAAGACTCTTTTTGAGCCTTGACGTAGGGCTGAGCCTTACTCTGTCAAAGAGAGAGGCGGTATATATGGCAGCAATATCGAAGACAAAAGAGTACAGGCAGGCTCCGAAAGAAGAATTAAGGGCGAGTATAAACTTAGATAGCAAAATTACCCAGAAAACAGGCAAAAACGACGTAGGGATAAAAGGCTTCATCTTCTGTGCAATGAGCCAGTAAGCAAAACAAAAGACAGGAATAATTAAAGCACCGAGAAATATACCAAAATCATATGAGAGTTCTCCAAACATACCTGGCGTAACTCCCGTTGAAAGGTTTTGGAGCCCAAAAACTTCTGCCCCAATTCTGACTCCTATATCTTTGTGGTTGGGGATCAGTAAAGGGGCAACCCAACCGAAGCTGTAAAAGGTTACATCCTTAGGGGAATTGATGATAAAATTGTAGATTTCTCCTAATTTCATCACATCAAACAGATAGCGACCTGATAAAATCTTCAATAATGCTAAATGCATTAACTGCGATGGTGGTAAAGACTGCGATATAGCCGTTCTCAAAGCAGTGATTGCAAGTAAGAGTAGAACTAATATGCTAATGATCGGCAGCAAAAGAAATTTTTTCTTCTTGTTGCTCTGGTCTTTTAAGAACCCTATAGATCTATTCTTGTATTCAGTAGGTTTTTTTGATCCTTCTTTGGGGCTAAAATATTCAATTAAAATAACTTCGACAATAAACATGAACAAGTAAGACCTGTTCGATATAACCAAGGAAGAAATCAGCAAAGTAGAAGCTTGTAATGCTAGGTATGGAAGCCCTAGGAAGCTGAGTTTGGGATAATTTATTCTTCCGAATAGATAAAAAATTCTTGAAAAAATAGATAGCTTGAAAAGCAGATAAATTAATATTGAGAATGAGTCATTAAATCTTTTTGCAGAGAAGTCGCTAACAAGATTACTAGGGCCAATAAGGAATAGTAGGCCAAATAAGGAGGTAAGAGAGAGGAGGCTTGTAAGAGCCATAAAGGGAAGCTTAGAGCCTGTTTCTAGATTCTTCTCTCTTGTTATAAAACTTCTTTTTACGATTCTCTTGAATTTTCCTGCAAATTTCCAGAAGAAAAAGTTAAATACTAGGAAGTACAGTGTTGTGACGCTTAATCCATAAAATATGACATATTCACCTGATGCAATAAATTCACTGATGCTGTATTCATAAAGAAGAGAGGCAAGGTTTTGACTTAAGTCATGAAAAACTAAAGACTTAATAATTATTCCAAAAACAAAGAATGCATAAAAAATAATGTATAAGATTCTTAGGTCAGTATCTTTTTTGAATTGCTTGAGTTGGTAAGCCGAATACAATCCAGTTGTACATATACTTATCGCAACGCAGAGGTATAGATCTATTTTATTCATTTCTTTATAAAAATATTGAGTTTTTCTTTCCGCCCTTTTGCAACCACTTTTGTAGGATGAAAACGGACAAAAACCATGCTATGGAGCACAGCATGATACTGACCTCTGACCACAAGATATTAGATTTGATAAAATGCTGAAAGGTTGCTGCTGAAATGATGATAGAAACTAGCATCAATAGCCCTTGAAGTAGGTTTATCTTAATGTTTTCTTCTTGATAGACAAGAAAAGTTCCAGCACGTTGTGTAAAGACTGAGACAAGGGTAATTCCTAAGATGTTGTGGCCGTCAATTACAAAATATCTTTCAAGAGCTGGGAAAGACGGAGTGAACTGCGAAATAGAGAGCATAATCGCTAGTATTCCAAATAAAGAAGCGAAAAAGAACTGGCTGCTCGAGAAAATTTTCTTCCCTAAACTTACATGCTTTTTAGGTTTGACATACTTATATAGACTGGAGAAGCAAATGCTTGCACAGGCAATGGAAACGGTCTGAGACCAAGATGCAGTATTTAAGGTCTCGGCAGGAATATCTGCCAGTCCTAAAATCCATCTATCTGTAGATGTCCAAGACGCCATACAGATTGAGATAAAGAGCTGAGTCATGACTATCTTAGTGCTTTTGTTCTCTTTATCGATGGATTCCCCTATCTCTCGTTCATAGATGCTTTCCTGTTTAAGAAAAAAATGATAGTAGGCATAGAGTGTTATCGACGTTGCTGTTAATGCGATGACTGGGCGGCCGATACTGAATGCTTCTCCCATCATGGTCGACGTAAGAGCCGTGATGGCTATTGCAAAGGTGACGAGTCTCAACAAATATACGTGGATTGTTTTTAGGGGGCCTTGTAAATCGCGTCGTAGCGATGACATTAAGGAAAGCTTGGTTGCAATGGCAGACAGGCTTAATGAGAAAAGATAGCATGCAGTTCCCATGCTCAATGCATAGATGACATTGCTAGAACGAATGTAGAAGTATGCTGTGATAGCTACAACGATTAGAAATTCTACCTTTCTAATGAAAGAAAAGCTGCCAGAAAATGATTTGAGTTTAGAGATGTATTGAGTATTTGTTTTAATGCTGGAAAGAGGGGAGGCAAAAGACAGAAGTAAAAAATAATTACTTGTTTCACTACTGGTACACAGCATATCTGTAATAAATGATATGCCGAAGGCAGAAAAGAAACTTGCAATACTGCTAATAAATAAGAAAAAAAGCCTCATGTCACCTGAGTAGACTGAAAGTTCTTTATGCGAATGTTTTTTTGAAGAAGATATCAATGGGGGAGATGAGTATGGAAAGATGATGTGGATGAAAGTCCTCTGCTTTCCTCAAAATATATATGGATTCTATCTCCCTAATCATATTGAAAAATTTCCATTATGGAGGAAAAGTTCTTTCTGATTTTATTGTTGTCTTGTTTTAGAAGAATGTCCTGCCAGCCATTGACCTTTCCTGATCGAACAAAGTTAACTTTTCCCTGAGAAGAGTCGTTCTTCTTCTTGATTTTTTTGATGTTGTACTTCTCTATCGATCCCGAGAGCTTCTGTTGGTCTATATCTTGAAAGCCTAGTGACTCTAAGATTTGGGAGAAGGTTTCTAGAGGTGAATGTCTCAGATCTTCGTATTTGAAAATGGGAATGCCGCTCTTGATTTTTATGTTATAGAAATGATCCCATCTAAACCCAGGCTTGATGGGGCCATCTAGCATGTAGTCAATGAAAGTAGGTATGTTTGCGGCTATATCTGAATAATCGTCGAAGTTGAATCGTTTCTTAGATAAGGAAACAATCCGTGCATTAAATGGATTGTCTGCAAAGATGAAAAATGAGTGATAGTAGAAAGAAATAATAACGTCTCTTGGATCTCGGATGATCACGACTTCCTTTAACGCTGAAGGAATTTGGAGCTTGTGATACTTCACTATCGCGGCACCATATTTTGGAATGATGTTGTCATCAAATCTATAGCCTAGATAGTTAGAGATAACCTTACCAGTCCATGTGCCTCCAGACTTAGGAAACTCATTAATAGCGACCGTATCAAACAAAAAGGGATTAATATGCTGAAATATATACCTGGCAGCGCTTCTGAAAAGATATGTCATGTTGCTGTTGTGATGAACTAAATTGTGATGCGTTCCCTAAAAAACTGCAAACTCTAAGGGAAGATCACTAGATTAAACCTCTTCTAGTTCTGCAAGCTCTATCCATCTTTGAGTATGATTCTCAATCTTTTTAGATAGGTTTGCTAACTGTTCTGAGAGTTGCTGTACCTGATCAAATTCGCTAGGGGGTTCACGGTATAGCGTCTGTTCTAACTTGACCTTCTCGGCTTCCAGTTCAGGGATGCTGACTTCTAACTTTTCTAGTTCGCGCCGCTCGTAATTGGAGAGCCGTCGCTGATTAGAGGTGGATTTTGGCTTGGTCTCAACGGCATTTTTTTGGGTTTTGTTAGAGGCCTGTTCTTTATCAGAAGCTTTATCTCTTGCTTTTTCTACTTTTCGGTAGTCTAAATAAACTGAGTAGTTGCCTGGATACTGGCGAAGCTTTCCACCGGGTTCAAGGGCGAAAATGAAGTCAACGGTGCGGTCTAAAAAGTAGCGATCGTGAGAGACGGCAATGACGCAGCCATTAAAGCTCTCTAAGTAGTCTTCCAAAATAGCGAGGGTCTGCACGTCAAGATCGTTAGTGGGTTCATCCAAAATCAACATGTTGGGAGCGCCCATTAATATTCGCAGTAAAAATAACCGTCGCTTCTCGCCACCAGAGAGCTTGTTGATGGGGGCATACTGCTGGTTCCCGGGGAAGAGGAATCTTTCCAGCATTTGAGAGGCGCTGATTTGGCTGCCGTCAGCCGTCTTAACAATCTCTCCGACTTCTTTGATGTAGTCAATGACACGCTGATCTTGGTTGAGAGCGGAGAGCAAATCATCAGAATGCTGGTCGAAGTAGCCAATGTGGATTGTGCTGCCCAGGTCTACAGTGCCTGAATCAGGCTCAATTTTGCCGGTGATTAAATTCATGAGTGTAGACTTTCCGGCCCCGTTGCCGCCGATGATGCCGATCCGATCTGTGGGGCTAAATTCGTAGGTGAAGTCTTGAATCAGAGTTCGACCGTCGTAGGCTTTGCAAACCCCCGTTAGTTCTGCAACTTTTTTACCAATCCGTCGCCCTGGGGTGTCAATTTCAACTTTGCCTTGAGTCTGCTTGAAGGTTTTTTCTTGCATGCCCTGGATCCGATCAATGCGGGCTTGCTGTTTGGTGCTGCGAGCTTTGGGACCGCGCTTGAGCCACTCCAGCTCTCGTCTTAATACGCCTTGGTGCTTGCGCTCTTGTTTGGCTGCTACGTCTTCGGCCAGCGCCTTTTTCTCTAGATAGTAGGAGTAGTTCCCGGCATAGGTATAGAGATCACCGCGATCGATTTCAAAGATTTTATTGGTGACCTGATCGAGGAAGTAGCGATCGTGGGTAATTAGCAGCAATGCCCCTCGGAACTGTGAGAGGTAGTTCTGTAGCCATTCAACGGACTCTGCGTCTAAATGGTTGGTGGGCTCATCCATCAACAAAAGTTCAGGGTCTGAGATCAGGGCGGTGGCAAGGGCAATGCGCTTGCGGTAGCCGCCGGATAGGTCGCCAACGCGGGCCTCAAAGTCTGTGATACCGAGCTTGCTGAGGATGATTTTGGCTTTTGTCTCTAGGTCCCAGGCTCCTGCCGTTTCCATTTGCTCGGAGACGGTGGCCAGACGGGCCATCAAGTGTTCTAGCTCTCGACCCTCAGTAAGAGCCATGCGGTGAGACAGGTCTTCATAGGTGCGCACTAACCGCATGGCGTCACTGCTGTCGGCAAAGACCTGATCGAGAACGGTGCTGTCTTCGTTAACGTTGGGCTGTTGGGGTAAATAGACTAATTTAGAGCCTGGTTTAACCCATCGCTGCCCGCGATCAATGGACTCAAGGCCCGCAATCATTTTTAGCAGCGTAGATTTACCGGAGCCGTTGACGCCGATTAGGCCCACTTTGTCTTGGGCTTCGATGTTAAAGGTGGCATCTCGAAGAATTTCTTTGATGCCAAAGTCTTTGGCAATAGACTGGAGGGTGATCAGACTCATATCAGGATTTATCTTGAGCTGGTTTGTCAGCTTCGGCTTCTATTTCTTCAATGGCCTGGATGACGAGTCGCTTTGCCTGGAGTCGCCAGCCCCATTTCTGCAGATTGAAGGCGATGGGAACGCAGATTGCAGGTCCCATGAAGTCGAGGGGCTGACGGAAGGAGATTCCAAACAAAAGGCCTAAGCCGGCAATGCCCCAAAAGGGTAGGGCGACGGCCTGACGCTGCTCTTCGATCAGTTTACCGAAGAAGTTATTGGGCATCTCGGCGATCAGGTCTTCTTTGACTTTCGTGCGCTCGGCGGTTTGGACAGAGATACCAATTTTTTGCCGCAGCTTTTGCCGCTTGCGGGCGTCGGTGCTGTATTGAGTTAGCTCATCCTCGGCGATGAGGACGAGACGTTCGAGTTGTCCCATGTTGCGATCGCATCTCAAATCAATTGAAGAAGGCCACGGCCCTCTCTCAAGAGTATACGTTCCCATTGAATGTAAGCGGAGCAGCACGGGTTTCCCTTAGCTAAAAATGCTCAAATGTTTTGGACTTGGTTTCCCTTCAAGACGCATGAACCCCGTTTCATGCTAAATTTGACCACAATTTCTCACTGACCCAATCTAAAACGCACACTTACTGTCTTATCCATCGTCTCTAACCGATGTCCTATGCAAAATCTGGATCAAAATCAGCTCCTTTGGCAACGATGGGCTGTCGTTCCAAGCTCTTTGCTGTGGATTGTTGTCCTTAGCCTAGGTGCTGTTCTCTCCCCATTGCTGCAGATACAGGCTCTTGCGAATGATCTGGATGCAGCGCTAGGGATAGATGTTTCAGAAATAGAAGGTGAGGAACAGGTTTCTGCTGATGCACCCTTAGCGCCAGAATTAAATCTGCCCCCGCTAGAGCAATCGCTGATAACTATTGATCCCCAGGGGCCTGATCACGGCTCTGCCGCGACATCTAGCGTTACTCTGTTGGATGCGTCCCGTCAAAGTGCCGTAGAAACACCACAGACTTCTTCTGCGTCTGAAACAACTGGTCCTGATCCCGTCGTCTCTACGACTGAACAATCAACAGCAGAAGATCTGAAGACGCAGCAGACTCATCTGGGTAATTCCTTTGGACTCTTTTCTCAAGCGGCCCCAGCGCTGGAAGGGGAAACTGTTGAGCCAAGTGATCTCACTCTTGAAGCGTCTCCAGAGGTCGAGGAGGCTCCAGATGTAGAGGAAGCTTTAGAGGTTGAAGAGGCTCCAGAAGCTGAGGAAAGTTCTGAAGAACGAGAGTACGTTTTCGGCAGAAACGGGCAAGGACGCTGGTTTATTCAAGCCGGGATTGGGATTCCCTACAACCCAGATGAGTCAAATTTTTATGGACTGGCCGGAGCTGGCATTACTCACTTTTTTGCCAGTGGTCACAGTATCAATGTCTCTTTAAACACGCTCGCCTTTAGTCAAGAGGGGAGTGACTCTATCGGCATCAATCTTGATGTGATTGCCCGATGGCACTTTCTCCGTAAAAAGACCTGGTCTCTCTTCGTCGATGGTGGAGTGGGTATCTTGAATACGACTAGCCGCGTGCCTTTGATTGGCGGAAGCCGCTTTAATTTCACGCCTCAGGTCGGGGGTGGCGCTTCGCTTCGCATTGCCGAGAAAACGAGACTGTTGATGGGGATCCGTTGGCACCATATTTCTAATGCCAATTTGTTTGAACCCAACGATGGCCAAGATGCCGTCTTTGGTTGGGTGGGGCTTGATCTACCGCGCTAAATGATCAAAGCGGACCTCTCAGGAATCCTTTCCAGGAATACACCGCTCGGCCGGCTTCACTGACCATAGTGACAAAGCGATTTCGCTGGGAATGAGCAGCTTCGGTTTGTAGATCGGTGCTGCTTCAAGACTGTTGCTTTCTTGGAGCTGTACCTGCAGTGCTGGAGATGGATTAAAGATGTAGAGCGATTGAGCTTTAGCTTTGCAGGCGTTGGACAATAGAGATAGATTCTCCGTCAGTGGCTGGACTTGAGTATTGGATTCGAGAGAATGGCTTAGAGAAATAAGGTCCAGGGTTGCCTGTGGCTCTGCTAATAGGGGCGACTCAACCCCGCGCAAAATTTTGGCGATGGGAATGTTGTGCCGGTTACGACTCTTTTGATAGATAGGAGATTTTTCTAAGTTCAGCGTGCAGGAAAAAAGACCCACCCCGATCACAAAAGCCATCACTCCTGTCCATCGCTGTGATCGACTGATCAACTGAGGTGACTTCTCGAAAATCTTGCAGGCGAACAAATAGGCCACCGCTAGCTGAATGGCCATCATCAACGGAACCATGTAGCGGGGATTGGCCGAAGACTGTCCGCTTTGCACTAGGTCAATCAGCATGAGCGACAGCGGTGTTGTCAGGCCCAGCGTTAATGGGAATAGCCAAAGCTTAGAGTTTGCAGAAGACTGGATAAATCGGATGGCATAAATCACTAAGGCAAAAATAAAGAGGGCCACAACTAAGCCCCCTGTCGCAACAGGATCGAGGGCTGCAACCTGTGAGCGGCTAGAGATGACTCTGAGACCGATGTACAAGAGGCCGGAGACGACCGGCAAACCTATTATCAACAGCCCTATCTGCTGTGTTGTTTTGATTTGGGGCTTGATGATTAAGAACAGTACCCACGTCAGCACCAGTAAGAGCAAAACAATGCCCAATGTTTTAACTGGGTCAATGGTGGTGGGAAAGGGTAGATCGCCAAAGGTTAGCAAGATTGGGGCTATCCAAATAGCGACCATTGAAGATAGCTCCATCGGCATGCGCATCCAGCCGGTGTTGTCTTCAATGGTCTTGACGCTGGTGATGATAATGATCAGCCAGGGTGTAAAGAAAAGGCTCGCTATGCCAACTGCCGCTAGGTATTTGGTCTGTATAGACCGGGATTTTTCTAGAGCAAGCAGATAGAGGCTTTGCCCAATCGTGATGAACAGTGAAAGAAGGGAGGTGTAAAAGCTGAAGGTGGTTGCGATCGCAACCCAAACCCAACTCCGCATCGTATTCAGTCGCCTAGCTCGCAAGCAGGCAATGCTAGAGAGCAAAATCGTGGCGGTCCATAAGCTATAGGGACGGGCCTCCTGGGCATAGGCAACGTAAAAAGGAGAAACGCTGAGCAGCATCACCAAAATCCAGCCCGGCCTTGGATCTCTAAACAGCTCTAGACCTAGCCAATAAACGCAGGGCAGCGCTAAGAGGCTAATAAAAGCGGAAAGGCTGCGAACGGCGAGGACCGAACTACCAAACATCTGGGTCCAAAGTCGGGCTAGTAGGTAATAAAGAGGAGCCTGCTCTGGGCTTTTTTTAAGGGCTGCGAAGGTCTCTTGCCAGGGAGTATCAGCCTGCAGCGTTTGATACTCTAAGAGGCTCTGGGCCGTGACCGCGCCCCGGCTCACAAACTGCTGCTCAACTTCGCTTTTCGTGTGTCCTGCTACCCGAATTGAAGTAGAGACCTCATCAAACCAGTACACTTTGTGATCAAGGTTGGCGAACCGAAAGCAGATACCGATTGCTAATAAGGCAATCACGGCGAATCGCCAAGCACGGCTCATCGATGTATAAAAGTTGCGATCGTCTTCGGTGGAATGGTTGCGATCGCCGCTTAAGTTAGAGGCCATGCTGCGTACTGCGAGAAGTAGAAGAACTCAAACGGCCCCTTCCTGATACTGGATGCGCTCGCTCTATCTTATGCAATTTCGTCTCTGTATTACTGGGGTGCCTGTCTCTTGAAATATCTTTCTTCTTCAGGGCACATTTATTAAGATAGACCCGTCATGGTTTGGGATCAAAAGCCTCAACTCTGGTTGTCCTAGCCTTTCTTCTAAACCGATCTCTGCTGCATTTGCTCGATTCCGATCTATGAGTCATCGAAAAAGCTGGTTATTCAGTCTTTTGTTTGGCAGTCTGGCTGCCCTAGCGACAGCCCTACCCGCTTGGTCTGCAGAACAGGTCTATTTTAAGTTCGGCTCTCTGGAACTGCCGCTATCGGTTCCGGCATTGGCAATGTGGGCCGAAACGGGAGCAGCGGAGCCTGATCTGGACACCTACCTTAGTTTGCTCACCTCTCAACAGAGAGCGCAGCTACGAGAACTGCTGCAAACCCGCTACGACGAAAACTATTTCAACCTTTCCTATATGGCTTACACCTCCATTGGTGAGCGCTTCTTGAAGAATGTGGGGCAGCTTGTGCGGACCCGTGATAAAGGGAATGGGTTCGAGGAGCTGCAGACGGCCTTCGTCAATGCGTCAAAGGCGGACGAGGGCATCTCTTTCATCAGCATGCTGCAGCAATATCCCGAAGATATCGAGATTGATGTGGCCCAAATTCTAGGTCTAGCTCAACGCGCTAAAGGCTTAGTTTCAGAAACGGATGCGTTCATGGCTAAACTGGCTGAGGTTGCCACCGCCGCCGCCCAAGAGCAGTCTCTAGACGGGCAAAAGGCTCAACTGCAGGCGGGCCAATCCTTGACGGCATCTGCTCAGCAGCCTGATTTGCGCCAAAAGGGTTCTTTGAAGACGGTTCTACAACCGCTGCAGGTTCAGGGAAGTGATCTTAAGTTTGATCTGTACCATCCGCAGCAGCTCTCGAGATCAATGCCCGTCGTTGTTATTACGGCTGGGTTTGGGGCTGAGCAAGATTTCTTTGAAGATCTGGCGCACCATTTAGCTTCCTATGGCTTTGCTGTGGTGGTGCCTGTACATGCGGGCAGTAACAAGCCAAGGCGTCAGGCTTTCTTTGCCGGTCAGCATCAGGAACTGTTCCCAGTGACGGAGTATATTAAGCGCCCTCAAGAAGTGACGGCGGTACTAGACGATCTAGAACGGCGCAACGCGGGGCAGTTTCAAAATCAGCTCAACCTTGAAGATGTGGGCGTATTTGGCCACTCCTTTGGTGGACCGACGGCACTTTCGCTGGGGGGAGCGGAACTCAATTTTGAGCAGCTTCAGCAGACCTGTGAGCAGATGGATTTGCTCAATATCTCGCTCTACTACCAGTGCTATGCCCTTGAATTGCCACCGCAATCGACTCAGCTCCGCGATCGCAGGGTCAAAGCGCTATTCCTGCTCGGCCCCTTCAGCAGCTCTTTGTTTGGTCCTGAGGAAATGAGCAAACTCGATTTGCCGATTCTGTGGGAGGCCACGGATATTGACCTACCGGCCCCGCTGCTGCTGGAGCAGATGCCGACGTTTAAGGGCCTCACGACCCCGGATCGCTACTTGGCCGTGTCTGAGGGATTGCCCCATGCCCACATTACCTTTGAAGTGATCAGCGGACTGGTAAAAGAGGATGAGGTGGAACGTTTAGAAGAGCTGTCAATGACCTATCAAAAGGCGCTGACGGTGGCGTTTTTCAAAACCCACGTTGCTGAAGACGAGGCGTTCCGGCCCTATTTGCAGTCGTCCTATGCGCAGTCGATTAGCGAAGCGCCCTATTCGCTCCATTTTCTAGATGCTGAGGCTAGCGAAAAACTCTTTGAATAAGCTCAAGCTACGGCCACTGCGCCTGAGCGATGTAGCGTTTGAGGTGGTTGAGGGGATTGAAATAGTAGCGCATCAGACCTGGAATATCTGTGGGCATTTGGGGCGGCGAGCGCCATTCGTCGATGACTTTGAGAGTGCCGTCGAGAAACTGCTGACGGCATGCGCTTCGCTGAATTTTGCCGCTGGGGGTTTTAGGCAGGCCACCGGGGTTGATCAGGGCGAGGGCGTGAACATCTACGAAGTGCTCTTCAAAGGCGACCCAGTGAATCTTATGGGCGATGTCTTTGGCTTTGAGAGATCGACGCTGGGACCGCTGGACTTCTTGGGCAATCACTAGGCGCTCTTGGCCTTCTACGGGAATGGAAAAGGCGGCGCAGTCGGGGCTAAAGCCGGGATGACAAGTGCTGACGGTGTGTTCGATGTGGTGTGGGTAGTGGTTGAGTCCCCAGAAGACTAAAACATCGTGTAGGCGTCCGGTGATGAACAGATGACCGTCTAGCATAAAGCCTAAATCGCCGGTCCTGAGGAAGGGGCCTTCGCCGGTTTCTAGGCGTGCCTGAAAGGTCCGCTCGGTTAGATCCGGCTGTTGCCAGTAGCCTTGACCGAGACCGGCGCTAGAGAACCAGATTTCGCCAACCTGATCGGGGGGACAGCGGGTAAGTGTGTTGGGATTTGCGATCGCAACCTTTCCGTCTAACCAAGGTCGCCCACAGCTCACGAGTGCCCGCGCCCGCTTCTGCTGCGGACTCGCCACCGCTACCTGATTCTTTTCTAACGCCTCTGCCTGAACATATTGCACCTGAGGCAGTTCCGCCTTTTCGCCTCCGGTAATGAACAGCGTCGCCTCCGCCATTCCGTAACAGGAGTAGAATGCCCGTCGCTGAAAGCCGCAGCGCTCAAACTTAGCGGCAAAGCGATCCATCGTCTCCACCTTGACTGCTTCAGCGCCAGAGAATGCGACTTGCCAACGGCTGAGGTCTAAATCATCAAGCTGCTCATCCTTGACCTGCTTGCACAGCAGATCGTAGGCAAAATTAGGTCCACCGCTGGTGGTGGCTCCGTAGTGAGAAATGGCCCGCAGCCAGCGAATTGGCTTTTGAATGAAATCAATGGGCGACATCAGAATGCAGGAGGTGCCCAGGTACAGCGCCTGCAGCGCGTTACCGATCAGCCCCATGTCGTGAAACAGCGGCAGCCAACCGACGCCGATGGACTGGTCTGAATGGCCGAATGCCTGCTGTAAAACCTGCTGATTGTAGAGCAGGCAGCGATGGTCAATCATCACCCCTTTAGGTGTGCCGGTGGAGCCGGAGGTGTACTGCAAGAACGCCAGGGTGTCACCGTTAATATCTGGGGTTTTCCAGTCTGTAGCCTCTGCGATCGGTAGGGCGCTGGGGGTGATCCACTGAAGCTGCATCTGAGAGGCGGGTATCTCAGGGTCTGAGAGCTGACGCTTGAGCTTATTGCCTAGAGACTGGGTGCTGAGAACTGCTTTTGCCTTTGCTGTCTCTAGACGCGCACTGAGGTCGTTGAGGGTATAGCGGCTGCGTGGGGGATGACTGGGGACAGCTACGATGCCTGCATAGAGGCACCCGAGAAAAGCGGTGATAAATTCGATGCCCGATTCGTAGGGATAGACTAATAGCGCCCGCTCACCAAGGGAAATCTGGGTGGTTAGATGAGTTGCGATCGCACGTGCCTGCTGGTCAAGCTCGCCGTAGGTAATGCGACGATCTTCTTTCTCTCCGTTCTTGAGGGCAATATAGGCAACCTGAGCCGGTTGTCGCTGTGCTTGATCACGCAGTAGCTCAACAAAGTTCGACGGTTGGGTCATCTGCATGAGTGCGGCGTCCAGTGGAGAACAGCGATAGGGGGCTTTGAGTCATAAGCATCTTACCTAGCAAGAAATCTAATTGTCACCTACAAGAGACCATATTTTCTCTCTGAAACGGCAAATCGTTCGCTCTATCCGAAGACTGGTAAATAGAGCGAGTAAAACCGATGGTGATGCTCCTTTAACTTGCTGGCTGCAGCTAACCGTTTTATCTGTAGACAAACGCTGCTGTAGGATGCAAAGGATAATTTTCTCCTCAACGGGATTCAAGAATCCAGCCTGTCAAAATCTGTGTCTAGTCAGCAGAAAAAGCTGTGGTAGAGGTAAAAGCAAGCTAGCAGCAGGGGCATCCTCAATATAGACGTTAGCGACAGGATGTCTGACTCGAATCAGGATCTAGAAATAGTGATGAATAATTGAAAAACTTACAAATGTACAAATATAAAGCCTCTTTTTTCTTCGCAACAAGTCTGATTCTACTGGGCTTATTTGATGGTTTGTGCACTACTAAGACAGCTGTATCCCAGGACTTTTTTGATTTCCCACCACAGGAAGAAGAGGTTGAGTCACCTGCAGAACAGCGCTTAAATAAGATCCTCGAAAAGCAGCGACAGCTTGAGGCTGAATATAATTTGCTTCAGCAACAGATTGAGCTTACAAGGCTTAAGGGAACCGTTATTGCACCGACAACGAGTGCCACTGAGCCACTCGACTCCAGCGATACCAGTGTTCAGCAGGGTAGCTTTCAGACGGTAGAGTCTAGAATTCTGGCCTATGAGGCGATGAACAAGGTAGCTGGATCAATCTCGAAAGACATTAGCGACATTGAAGGGATCAATTCTTTAATTATCTACGATCAAGAAATCTTCTCCGATCTGACCGCCTACCGTCTCTTGAAGGTCAAACTCAGAGAATTCAAGCAAAGGTATGCTGACCTTGGAATTATTTTCCGTTCTTCTCGTCCAGGAACAAGGGGCTCGAGAGGGATTACAGATCTATCGTCTTTAGCGCTACCGACAACCTTTACCCGCTCTGTCCTAGAGTTTGTGGCTCTCTTCCGCAGCAAAGATCAAATTACCTTTGAGCCTGACTTTGAACTCAATCCGAACGCCTTTATCTCTGCGGTGGCGTCGCATATTCAAAAAAAAGATATTCCCGTCAAGGTCTATAACCCTAGCTTCTATTTGACCAGCCTAGATAGCCTTGACGAATCTAGTTTAGAGGGCCTTGTGGGATCTGAGCTTGCGGATCTGATGCGCTTGAGATCTAAAGCCGCTTCAGAATATGCGGACTCCACGCTGCTAGATCTCAATGATGAGGTTGATGCTTTTCTAGACGCTCTCCTTGTGCCGCTTGGTCAAGAAGATCCGTTTGGGAACCCACCGTTGCTGGCGATTATTCAGGCTAATAAGCTAGAAAAAATCCTTGACGATCAAGGGGCGCATGTTTTGCACTTAGATATTGACGTTGCAGGGGGTAGCCATCGAACGCGGCAGTCCCTCTTTACCACAATGTTTTCGGGCAAACGCATCAGTTTCTCGGGCGGTTCTGTTGTCAATTACAGCCTGTTCGCCCGCGATGGATCGCTGAAGAGATCTGGCTTTTTCTACTACAACACTGGCTATAAAAGCATGAGCGGTAAGAGAACGAATATTGACTAGCGACAGTCTAAGCTAGGCCCGAGAACGATTGTGCTGCTGCGGACGACGAGGGAGGCTCAATCCCGTTAATCAGCTTTGAGGGCGGCATCGGTTAGTCCATTGAGGGCTTTAGAGATTTGAGCGACTACTTCTTGACCACACCCCCGCAGTCGGTGGCGTCCAGACAGATAAGCGGGATTGTTGTAGGCGAGCTGTACGCCCTCTGCCGTTTCCCAGATCAGTACTTTCTGGGGTAAATCAATGGCAACGCTGGGGCTGCACTGCATCAAGGGTGTGCCGAGTTTGGGGTTTCCAAACAAGATGACCTGGGTTGCCGCAAGTGTTAGTCCCGCCTGAGCTGCATTCTCGCTGTGGTCGATGGTCGTAAAGATTCTTAGACCTTTGGCTTCCAGAACTTTCGTCAGGCGCTCTGCTGTTTCTTGAACGCTATAGGGGCTGGGTTTGATCACTAGACCTGTTGCCTCGAGATCCGAGATTGATGGACGGTTCGGAGGCGTCTGTGCTTTTGCTATTGAGGGTGAGATCAGCAGCAAGGTAGAACCTAAGGCAATAGAAATTAAGCGATGCATTGTTTCTCCGGTTAGTTTTGCGACGAGCTAGGGCTGACCCTCCCAGACCGAAGGCTCAATAAAAGCGCCTCCAGTTAGGATTCAACCCAAAGGCTTGGCAAAGGAATTTTGTGCTTGATTCTGAGGCGCGATTGATTTAGGAATATCGATGCTGGGTTGGTCGCAAAACTCGGAGGGGTGGCTCCAGTCTGGTCGGCGAAATAAATGCCGCCTTAGCCAGCCCACTCCTGCCATCAGGCTAAAGCCAAGCCATAGACAGTAAAGCGCCCCGTGAAAGCGATCAAAGTAGCCGAGGGACCAAGCTACAAACCGACGAACAATCGGGTCGGGTCTGTTTTGCAGTCTATAGCCTATCGCCTGTATGAAGGTCTGCATGGCGGACTGGCTCTCCATGATCCAGTAGAGAAGACGCATGGTAACAAAAACATGGAATTCATACTGTCGGCACCAGTGCTGATACTGGTGAAAGGACCGTTGATTCCTTTGACTCTGCAGGAATGTGTGAATGGCGTCTGCGGCTTTGTCTGCTGTTTTGAAGGCAACTTGGACGCCAGAAGAGAGAAATGGGTCAACAAAGAAACTGGCGTCTCCCACTAATATCCAGCCGTCCCCGGCTTTGCGTTTGGCACTGTAGGCTAGCTTTTGCAGGATACGAACCTTAGAGATTTGTTCAGCGTTGATGAAGCGATCGCGCAAATACTGATGGCGATTTATATACGTCATTAAAATTTCTTCGGGTGATCGGCCTTGCCAATCGTCAGGCCGATTGACGACAACGCCCACGCTCATTTCGTTTGGGCCAACAGGGATAAACCACAGCCAGCCCCTTTCAATGAAGTACATTGCGATCGCACCCCCCTCTCGCCCTGGATTCGGAGTCACGTTGCGGAAGTGACCAAAGACCGCTGAGGTTTGCAGGAACGGATCGGTCTTGATTAGCTTGCGGCTGCGGCCAATCAGCGCCTGCCGCCCCGAACAATCCGCGACGCAGTTGGCCATCGTTGTATAGTTTTGGCCGGTTTTTGATCGCCAACAAATCCCCGTTGCTCGGTCACCTTCCCAAAGAACCTCTTTCACGGTGGCTTGCTCACACACCGTCACTCCCTGGGAACGCGCCTGTTGCAGTAAAAACCAATCAAACTCACTGCGCTTTACCTGATAGGCATCGGGATGCTCAGGGAAATCTTTCTGCGGCCAGTTTTGTGGAGCCGTAAAGTCGACATAGGCTGATTCATAATCAGAACTGCGCGGGTCTAGGCCCAAGCGGAACTCTGCTGAATCTTTGTAGGTAAAATTCAGATCCTGGAGCTGGTCCGTAATCCCTAACTTTTCCCAGATCAGTTGGCTGGCGGGCAGCAGTGACTCCCCTACGTGAAATCGTGGGAACTGTGCTCGCTCCAGCAGTAAGACCTGATACCCTTGCCGTACCAGCAGCATTGCCAGTGTCGATCCAGCAGGACCGCCACCGATTACGACGACATCATACTGTTGATGTATTTGCCGATCATTGGCTGGGTTTGCGATCGCGTCGCTTCGAATCATGAACCTTACACCTCAATCGAGCTGGTCCGTAATTTTGCCTCGCAGGGCTGAAATCGCCACAACCCTTGGAGATGCAAGATAATTATAGGCACTGGGATCACCACTGCGCCCCTTAAAATTGCGATTTGTCGCATAAATTCCCGTTTCTTTACGGCCCAATGTTCCTGCACCCGCATTTATACAGGCTCCGCAACCTGATTTAAGAATCTGCGCACCCGCCTGCTCCAGGGTTTGTAAATAGCCTAAAGCTTCTGCTTTATGCCGGACTGCCTGAGATGCTGGCACGACAAAGAGCTGTACATCGGGGCTAATCCTGCGCTGTTTCCCATCTGATCTTGGAGCGCTGTATACTGCCGCCGCCTGCTCTAAATCATGCAGCTTGCCCCCTGTGCAGGAACCGATAAAGGCTCGCGTGATCGGCACATCTCCGAGCGCACCGATGTCCACCACCTGATCGGGCTTTGGCGGACGCGCCACCTGTGGTTCTAGCGCCGACAGATCAAAGCGATAGACCTGCTCAAATTCGGCCTCAAAATCACTTAATACTGTCTCAAATGGCTCTGACGTCTGCTGTTTGACGTATTGCTCTGTCACTTGGTCGGGGGCAATGAGTCCACACATGGCACCGCACTCAATCGCCATATTGGCGAGGGTCATGCGCTCATCCATCGGCAACTGAGTAATGATTGAGCCACGGAACTCCAGCACTTTACTGGTTGCGCCGCTACAGCCGATCTGCCCCAAGATGAAAAGCATAATGTCCTTAGCGCTGACCCCGGTGGGCAGCGTTCCCGATAGCTCAATCAAGATCGTTGCGGGCACCCGGATCCACAGATCGCCCATTGCAAACAGGTTGGCCATATCGGTGGAGCCAACGCCGGTTGAAAACGCTCCAAAGGCCCCGTAGGTGCAACTATGGGAATCTGTCCCTGCCACAATCATGCCGGGGCGAATAAACCCCTGTTCTGGCAGTAGAACATGACAGATGCCTGCGGCTTCACCGGGGGACACCATGTCAAGGAGGTGACAGTTCTGTTCTTGGGCAAAGGCAACCATGTTTTTATACATCGTTGGCGCACCCGTATCCGGCCTAATGTCGTTGATCTGAATGAAGTGATCGGCCACCAGCACTAGCTTTTGCGGATCCCAAACCTTTACGTCTGCACCAAAATGTTGATGGAAGAGGGCTGCCACTGGACCTGCGATCGCATCATGGGACATCGCCAAATCCACCTGAGCAAACACAAGTTCTCCAGGCTTCACGTAGGCATTGCCTGAAGCCTGCGCCAGCATCTTCTCTGCCATCGTCATCGGTCGCGGCAGCGTTTTCCCTTTCGGAAGTTGGACCTCCCCTCGTTGTCGCTGTTTGTTGAACGGGAATAATCCCCCTGCCTCGGTAATAGCAGTTACGACTGGATCTTGGCTCTGTTCAGCAAAGGTTTCTAGCGGCAAACCAATATTGATACTGTTGCGATAGAAAATCTCCGCAAAGGATCGCGCCCGGACTTCTTTGATGCCTGCTGCCTGAATCGCCAGAGGTGCATACTCTCGACTGGAACCGCAACCAAAATTCTCACCAGCTTCAATCACGTCATACTGCAGAAGTTGATCAACACCAATCAAATGCTCCAGTACATAGCGCTTTAAATGGCCTGGATCGCCATTGGTGCCGCGTTTTGCTGGGATAATGTCATCGGTATTGATATCATTACCAAGCTGCAGGACTTTTTCCTTTGTCATACCTCACTTCTCGTTTGGGGCATGTCCTCAATAGTAAGCCATGCAGCAGAGGCTGCCATTGGGATGCATCGGCTCAGAAGAAATAAATACAACAGAACACTTCTTAGTCGTCAAGACCGCGATACAGATCAGAAATCGCAAGTTCCAACCCAATACTTTTGAGGACTACCTGTTCCCCTGCTGCATAGATAGTGGTTTCCCAAACTTCTGTAGATATACGACGGCGACATTCCACCCGCTGAGTCTCTTGAGAAATCAAGACATACTCCTCTAAGGCTGGAATCCGTCGATAATCTTCAAACTTTTTCCCAATATCAAAAATTTTTGTGCTGGATGAAAGGACTTCAACGATCAGCTTTGGATGGCGCTTAACATAGCGATCATCGCGGTCTTTTGGATTGCAGGTTACAAATGCATCGGGATAGTAATAAAACTCATCTTGGTAATTGACCTTGACATTGCCGGAGTGAAATCGACAGTCTGAGTCACCAAGTTGAATATTAATCAGAGTCAGAAGATTTAGAGCAATGCGATCGTGATTATCTGTGCCACCGGCCATCGCATACACCAAACCACGGCGATACTCATGGCGAATGTCACTTTGCCGTTCGATAGCGAGATATTCTTCAGGACTGATGTAGTTTGGGACGGCAATCATAAACTTTGCCTGCAGACAACGATACTGCTCTCGTGACTTCTATCTTAGCGGTGTCAAAGTCGCTTGCAAAACAGTGAGGTTAAGTCCTGGGTGCTGACCTTTTTCTCTTGAGGGTTCTTTGTATACAAATCTGCTGTGCGGTATCCCTGCTCTAAAATCTGGTTCTGAACTTGCGCAAGCCTTGAAGCTGCGGCGTGTTCTCCCCAGTGCTGGAGCATCATTGTGAGACTACTAATCATGCCTAATGGATTGCCAATTCCTTTGCCTGCAATGTCTGGAGCCGTTCCGTGAACAGGTTCGTAAAGCCCTAATCCTCGTTCATTGAAGCTGGCCGAGCCGAGTAAGCCGATGGAACCTGCGATCGCACCTCCCAAATCGCTCAAAATATCACCAAACAAATTCCCCGCCAGAATCACATCAAAATCCTGAGGGTGCATCACAAGCTGCATCGCTAAATTATCCACCAGGACTGGTTCTACAGTGATATCTGGAAAGTCTTGAGCCATCTCCTGCACTAGACGGCACCAGGGAATCTGGGGCAGGGCATTCTCTTTGTGGGCAACGGTCAGATGGCCGCGACGTTCCTGGGCCTTTTGCAGCGCGACCTTGGCAATCCGCCGAATTTCTGAATCGTTATAGCGCATGGTGTGATAGCCATAGGATCCATCTGTTGCTCTGCCTGCGGGACCAAAGTAGAGACCGCTGGCGAGTTCGCGGACGAATAGAATATCGACATCTTGCAATAGCTCTGGCTTGAGGGGGGATTTATGGAAAAGATGGGGATGCGATCGCACCGGGCGCAGATTCATAAAAAAATCAAAATGCTGACGCAGCTCTAGCAGCCCTCCCCGCGATACCGCACCAAAAACGATGCCGTCAGAGCCTTGGCAAAGTTGAGCTGTTGTCTCAGGGAAAAAAGAGCCTAGCTTCTCTTGAGCAGGTAGACCGATCAGGCCATAGTCTCCCTGGATCTCAAATCCTTCAAGATCTGCGAGTAAATACAAAATTTTTAAAGCTGCATCAACAACTTCAGGGCCGATGCCTTCACCCGGAAGTACAGCAACGCGGTACTGTCTGCCCATCAAGCCTCACAATAGTCTACACACCTTGCTCAGAATAGCAATTCACGCCAGCGGTCTATTGCATGAGGGTCTTTTTCTCTAATCTTTCGCTAAATCTGCTAGCACCTGCCGGACCCGTTTCGCCAGTTCTCGGACGGCTGCCCGCTGCCCGATTTTCTTGGCCTGCTCGACAAACTGCGGTAACTCCTGCACCGGCAACTGCGAAAACGCCAAACTTTTATCTTGGGTTTTATACTCTGATTGCTCGGCATTCAAATGGTAGATCGTCATTGAGCCATACCGTAAACGCCAGATTTCTGGAACCTTGAGAGCTGTATAGATCGGGAACTTGTTCAATGAAGAATTGCTGTTATCGACCTCAATCACTAAATCGGGAGGTGGATGAACCTCAAAATCTAAAGCATCAACGCCACGAACCACTGCTTCATTTTGAATATAGAAACAGCAATCAGGTTCTAGTCCCTTTTTCTGCTTAGGATTTTTCATGGTCAGCGAGCCAAGGCTTCGGAATTCAAGTTCTAGCTCATCAATAATTGCTGCCAATAATTGATCGAAGAGCCTAATTGGTTCTTCATGTCCCGCCAAAGGAACCATAATTTCCAACAATCCATCTCGATAGGCAAAACGTTGGTGCCGTTGGTCTCCGGTTTCCTCTAGCAATTGCTCGAAGGTTTCCCAACTTACCCCTTCTAAAAGAACCCGTATCTCTGTTGTCAGCGGAGCTGCTGATGTCGCCGTAGATAGTGCAGCGTTCGTTTTGGGTAAAGCGGTTGTCATGGCTAGATGCCTTCGCAGCGTCTTTTTCTCATCCTACTTGATTCATTCCCAGCCAAGAGTTGCGCTTGGTTTCTCGACTGCCGCCCAATGATTTAAAGGTCTAATTCTCGAACTAAAAGCTGCACGACGAATTGAGGAATCCGCTAGTGTTGAAGCATAAACAAAATGGAGAGGATAGTCTTTAGGAATGAGTGAACGCACCTATGATGTTGTGCTTTATGGTGCCAGTGGGTTTACAGGGCAGCAGACGGTTCAATATTTTGCAGACCATGCGCCGGATCATCTCAAGTGGGCGATCGCGGGGCGTAATCGCCAAAAGCTAGAAGCTGTCAGAACGAAGGTCGGCTGTGAAACGGTCGATATTCTGGTGGCGGATGGCCGAGATCAGGTTGGGACAGATGCGATCGCAACCCAAACCCGCATCGTTTTAACAACCGCAGGCCCCTTCGCGCTTTACGGTCAGGCAATGGTCGATGCCTGCGTGCGTTCACACACTCACTACGTCGATATTACAGGTGAAACTGCCTGGGTCCGTTCCTTAATCGAAACCTATCACGAACAGGCCGCAACCCAAGGAACCCGCATTATTCCCCTCTGTGGCTTTGATTCTGTCCCCTCAGATCTGGGAGCCTACTTGATGGTGCGCTATCTGCAGCAGCTGGGCAAAAGTTGCAAAGTTGTCAAAGCCTATTTTGAAGCGGCAGGCGGCTTCAATGGCGGTACTTTAGCTTCTGCCTATAACTTAATCGATGCAGGTCAATGGTCACAGATGGGTGATCCCTATCTGCTCAATCCACCTGAAGTGCGACCTGAGACAGCAGCGGAGGACCTGCAGTGGTCTCAGTATGATCAAGACCTGGGAGCATGGGTTGCGCCTTTTTTCATGGGGCCTGTCAACACGCGAGTTGTCCGTCGCAGCAGCGCTCTTTACTCTCAATGGCAAGATCCCTACGGTTCTCAATTTACATACCAAGAATCTCTTGTGTTTCAGGGGCCTTTATCGGGCCTGAAAGCAACTGTCACCACCGTAGGGACTGGCCTACTGGTCGCGATGATGCAGCAACCTTGGGTACGCCGCTCACTACTGCAGCCCAATTTCCCGCAGCCGGGAGAGGGGCCGTCTGAGCAAGTAATGGATGAGGGATGGTTCCGCTGTCAGTTGCTAGCTATCGACGAAGAGGGGGGACAGCATCGGGGCCTGATTTATAATCCGGGCGATCCAGGTAATCGTTCGACAGTGAAGTTTCTCTGTGAATCAGCTTTGGCCTTGGCGCTAGACTTTGAACGCCTTCCGGGTGGGCCTCAGCGAGGCGGTGTGTTGACCCCGGCGACGGGCCTTGGTGATGTGCTGGCTGATCGATTACGACAGGCTGGAACAACGATTGAGGTTCCCATATGAGTCTCACTGATAAAGATAGTCGCAAGGTGTTCTGCGAATTCACTCAGGAGATTGCTCAGCCAGTAAAGGTGAGATCGCAAAGCCCATTAGCTTTAGAAATCGATAGAGCCGAACAGATCAAAAAATCAGGATTCCTCGGGATAGCTTTATGAAATTGCTAGACCTGTTTTCATGAATCAGTACGTTCTTGCTTGATTATTATCACTAAACTAAACCCATTAATCTATGGTTTTCATCAGTATTATCTCGTGGAATCTTAAGCAATTTAATATCAAATAATCCACTTGCTCTATCTAGTAGACCAGTCGTAAAAGTGGGCACTCTAAAGATAGTGTATTGGATATCAAACGGTTCTGAATGTTTCTCCTCAAGCTTTTATGCCCAAAAGAGATGGGGTAGCTTGAGCAAGCAGCAGGCATTGCTCCTTTGCATCAATACGACGTGCTGATAACGGCAAACGGAGTAGTCCCATTACTCAGACTTCTGCTCAAAAAACATTGCCTCTGACTCGTAATTTCTATTTCCGATGGATTATCTGTAACACCATCGGATATGGGATGGGTGGGAGTGTACCCTTTTTTATTGGCGACTTTCTGTCAGCCGATCACTATATAGGTTATGGAATAGCGGCCCTACTATCTTTGCATTTGTGGGCTGGTTTACTACAGTGGGTGATACTCCGCCGAAAATTCTCGACTTCAGTACTGTGGATTATAAACAGTACTTTATTTCCCCTCCTATTTCCCCTGTTTTTGGGACTTGTCTCTCTGAGCATTCCATCTCCAGGACTTGTAATTATTGGGGTCATTTACGCAACGTTTTTTAGCCTTATTCAATGGTTTATTCTACGACAGAGATTTAAGCCTGCATGGTGTTGGAATATCATAGGCCCTATTGCTTTTGCTGCAGGATTTCTTATTGGCGGACTAATATGCGCGGCTATCTATAGAGACATGGAGCAGTCTCATAGCATCTCTGCATTGATGGGCAGTTTAACAGGAGGTCTCATTTATGGTGCGATTACAAGCTTGGGGCTGCGCCAGATCTCTAAGCAAAAATATATACCACCTCAACTAAAAAGAAAGTCTAAACGCGATAAATTTCTAGGATCTTCATCTCAATCACAAAGGCAGTCTGCATACGATACGCCTCCAGGATCTAACTCTCGACGTTGGCGACTGCTTCCCTGCTTCTTTTCCCTTTTACTAATGGCAGTGTGGTACACGATTCTTCCGCCCTTATCTTCATCAGGAACTTCCGTAGATCCTTTGTTGCTGCTTGTTTTTTACGTGACCTATAGCTATGTTTCAGTCTTGATCCATGAGCTTGGCCATTTCTTCCTCGGGTGGCTCAACGGAGCTGAGCTAGATCGCTTTGCCGTTGGTAAATTTATTTGGGTCCGCACCTCTCAAGGAATGAAGTTTCATCGAATGCGTCGTCGTTTTGTCGCAGGTTTTGTCGGGATTTCACCTCGTTCAATGCATTGTTTAAGGCGAAAATTACTGTTTTTAATGGCAGGTGGTCCTATCGCCTCATTTTTACTTTTCCTGATTGGTGTCATACCCTTATTCCTGCCGGAGTTAATGAATCGTTATCACCTTATTTGGTGGTTCACACTTATCTCTATGTCTAATTTTTATATTGCTGTCTTCAATCTTATCCCTCGTAGATCGGGATATATAACGACAGATGGTCGAAAAATACTAGATCTGCTGCAAAATAATTTACAAGGCCAAAGATCTTTGGCGTTTCATCGATTTCATATCAACCTGAAACAGGGGATTCGTCCCCGGGACATAGATCCAAACATTATCAAGCCGCTATTAGCCGTTCCTGAAACCTCAATGGCGCACATATCGAGCCTACTTATTGCCTATCATATGACCTTGGATCAAGGAGAGCTTCAGCAGGCAGGTGACTATCTAGATCAGATCCTCAGCATGGCTATCTATTTTCCTGAACTCATGCGTGCTTCTCTGCTGCTGGAAGGCACATTCTTTGAAGCTCGTATCCGTCAGCGATCAGATTTAGCTCGCCAATGGTTTGATCAAATTCAAGAGACCATTCTAATTGAGGAACATACCTTGCTTAGGGCGGAGGCCGCACTACTGCTGGCGGAGGGAAATACTGAGGCCGCAGAGGGCAAAGCTCAAAAAGGTCTTGCCCTAGCCCAGCGTGATCGCCTAGAACCTGGATTTGCCCTGGTTGAGCAGGAGCGATTCCAGTCTTTGCTACAGGACATAGCAAGTGCTTCCTAGAAAAGGATACGGTTCATTTCATCATGGCCGCTGTTACAATTTCTTCTTTTGCAGCCCATTGGCTGAGATCTTGACGTGCGATCGCAACTGCCATCAGCCCCGGAAACTGGTCAGGACTGCAGGCAAAAGAAGGAATTCCCAACGACGCAAACTTGGCTGCATTCTGATGATCAAAACAAGGAGCACCATCATCATTAAGGGCCAACAGCGTAACGCACTGCACACCGCTTTGCACCAAACTCCCCATGCGCTTCAGCATTGAGCGATTATCTCCGCCCTCGTATAGATCGCTAATCAACACAAAAATAGTGTCTTCGGGCTTGCGGATTAGGCCTTGGCAATAGCTCACAGCTCGATTGATATCGGTTCCACCCCCCAACTGTGTTCCAAACAGAACGTCCACCGGATCTTGCAGCATCTCAGTCAGATCAACGATCGCCGTATCGAACACCACCATGTGGGTTTTGACCGCTGGTAGAGAGGCTAGGACCGCCGCAAAGATGCTTGCATAGACCACAGAAGTCGCCATCGATCCACTCTGATCAACGCACAGCACAATATCTTTGAGAGACGAACGCTTGCGGCCAAAGCCAATCCGCCGCTCAGGAATGATGGTCTGATACTCCGGCTGATAATGTTTCAAATTGGCTCGAATTGTACGATTCCAGTCAATCTCGTTGTGACGAGGACGGGAGTTCCGCACGGCGCGGTTGAGACTGCCCATCACCGCCTGCTGCAGGGGGTTAGAGAGTTTCCTAAGCAGTTCTTCGACGACTCGATTGACCACGATCCGAGCCGTCTCTTTGGTCTTGCTGGGCATAATACCGCTTAGGGATAGCAGATTTGCCACCATATGAACGTCTGGCTCCACTGCCTCTAGCATTTCTGGCTCCATTAGCATCTGGTGCAGATTAAGCCGCTCTAGGGCATCTTTTTGCATGACTCGCACCACCGAGCTGGGGAAATAACTGCGGATATCACCGAGCCAGCGTGCCACTTTAGGAGAAGAACTGCCTAAGCCCCCTGACCGCCCTCCGCCCTGAGCGTCGTAGAGAGAAGAGAGTGCCTGATCCATCGATGCATCTGTAGGTCCGAGACTAAAGCCCTCACTAGCAATTCCGTCAGCAGATCCGCCCCCGAGAATCAGTCGCCATCGTCGCAAGCGTTCGTCACTCATGGCTGCAGTCCTAGTATTTGGGCAATCAAAGGTAGAGCGCCCTGAGCGCGATCTAAGTCTAAATTCTGGCTGGCGTTCGTCATCGCTGTCTGAGACTTGCCCCGCTTCACGCGCTCCCCCATCTGACGTCGTTCTGCTGGCGAGAATTCTGAAAATGTCCGTCGCAGGAGTGGCAGAAGACCGGTATAGGCGTCTTTGGAGAGGTCTGTTACCCACTGATCGAGGACGGGCAAAATCGTTTCGTCATGGATCAGTAGGAGGCCGCTGCCCTGCAAAAATCCGGCGATCCAATTGGCGGCTTGGGCAGGTTCGTTGGCGGTGGATAGAGCCAGGTGTAACCGCCGTGCCGCTTCTTCTGAGTCGAGACAACCATCGTCGAGTAACAGGCGACAGCAGCGTCCAGATAGTAAACCGTGAAGCTGTTGCTGATCAGCAAGCTGAAGCAGCGCTCCTTGCCAATCTTTGAGATAGTCTTCATTTTGCAGCAACTTTACAGCGCTGTGAGTTTTGTTGATCTGCTCCTCCATTGCGGTGGCAGCATCGTCGTCTAGAGAAGCGCAGGCTCCTGGTAGGCCAATGCAGATGCGAACGATTAGACCTTCGACTACCTGAGCGACGCCTTCGGTATCGGTTTGACGCACATCACGGTAGCGCAAAATATTTGCGAGGGGCGGTAGAGCCGACATCAGGTGAGCGATATCGCTAGCCACCGCAGCCTCCGCCTGGAGTCGCGTCATTAGAGAGGCAATGGCAGCGGGCAGATCTGCAAGTAAGACCTGATCTAATAGCGCTGTTAATGCAGGTAGATTCGGGGCAGTTTCTGACTGGTGACAGGCGTAGGCGATCGCAGCGGCCTCGATGGTGTTTCCCCATTGCCCTGCTTCAATCAGAGATAGCTCATACTCAGGCTCCCAGCAGATTGACCAAGCTTCTTTGAAGGTGCCTTTGCTGCGGCTGTAGGTGGTTTTGCCCCAGTGGATGCCCAAGAGGTTGAGGCGATGGAAGAGTTGCGATCGCAACAAATCATTCTCCTTCCTCAGATCTAATTCCAGCTCCTTCGCCACCACATCCAGTTTCAAACGCAGGGTCTTTCTCAGGCGCTGTAAATCAAGCTGGAGCGGAACAAGGGGGGTATCTTCCGGGACTTGACCGATGCGATCGCTAACAATCAGCCGCTCGTGAATTAGCTTCATCGGCAAATCATCGCCAAAGCAAAGCACCGTTTGGGTTGCTTCGTTTAGATCATCCAGATCGGGAGTGGGGCGATCACGCATCGCAGCTAGTGTCTCAGAAAGCCTTACTGCCTCAATTACGCTTGCAGAAGAAGCATCAATATCCTGTTGACGCAGCAGACGGGCCACCCGGGTTAGCCAGTGAACCGCCGGATTTGTAGGGTGAGACCAGAGGTGGTGGTACCAGCCCGGAGATTCAATCCCTGCCCCGTAGCCGCTGCGCCAGGTTAAACGCTCATAGGTCCAGGGAATCCAGGTGGACTTGACCTTGCATTTAGGCAATCCTTTTAGCAGTGCATTGTCATCTTTTACAGAGTGCTTGGCGTCGACCAACGCAGGACCGTGCCAAGCCCCACAAACCACCGCAATCTTTTGAAAACCTTCTTTTTTCGCTTTCCGGATCGTCCGCCGCATAAATGCTTCCCGCAGCGCTTCCCGATGGTCGTGGGGATGCTCTGGCTTAAGGGGAAAGACCTGCTCATATTCCTCGCGCAGCGCCTGCATTGCTTCTAAAATGGCCGCAAAAATGTCACCGTGCGACTGTCGCTGCTCCACCAGTTGCTCCCACCAGCGTTCACTATCGCTATAGCCCGCTGCCTGCGCTAACCAAGTCAGCGGATCTCGACGAATTCTCAGGACTTCCAGTGCTATTTGTTCGACAGGATGATCCGCTTCATGAGGTTCGGGATCTGAACGCTCAGACTCAAGATTTTCGAGGTCAAAACTTTGAGGTTCAACACCTGCCGCATTCAGATCTTTTGGCTCAGAAGTAGATGGATCCGTGGGACTTGCGATCGCAATAGGTGTCTCTTCTGGCATCAGAGTCTCTGTCGCTTCGGGGGATTCCTGGGCGAGGCGCTCCGCCTTTTCTTTCTCTAGCTGCTGTAGACCCAGCTGATGCGTTTGGGGCAGGTCCATCATCCGCACTGGGATTTGCTGCTTTAGACCATACTGAATCGCCTGCAGCTCTGGCGAAAAGACTGAGAACGGATAGTAAACAGCAGACTGGGGTTGCTCAGGGGCGTAAATCAGCAGCGCTACGGGAGGTTTCAGGTCAGGATGCCCCAGCGCCTTGAGGACATCCTCGGCATCGGGTGGCCCTTCTACGAGCAAGATATCCGGCTGCAGTTCCTTGAGGGTTTTTCGGAGGCTGCGGGCAGAACCAGGACCGTGGTGCCTAATTCCTAATACATGAAGCGCTGGGGCCATTTTAGAGTGGTAAGTTGATTGACGCAGCTGAGATCTCCAAGATCATAGCGCCCCTGAACCCAGCCACATAGCAGTATGCGTATTGATTAAGATGTTGAAACGGTTGCTATATCTGTCAAAGAAAGGCTGTCCTAGCTCAGTCGAGTACTGCTACAGAGCAGAAAGCTGTGATAGAAAAAATCTTCGGTTTGGATAGCGTCGCCCTGTATTGTTTGTTCTTGGTTGACGACCCTAACATATAGCCCCGGCAGCAAAGCCACCGGGGTTGGTTTCGATATAAAAGTTCCGTATATGAGCCTATACTAAATCAGGATTTTGGGACTGCCTGCGATCTGGATCACACCCACGATCTTTTTGGGGGATAAAGGCAAAGATTTCTATTTTGCCCCTGACTTACCCCCCTAGCGCTGCTTTCACCAAGCTCTGAACCTTTTTGCCATCGGCCTGACCCTTGAGACGCTGCATCGCCGGTCCCATGACCTTCCCCATATCCTTCGGAGAGGTGGCCCCTACCTGAGCAACAATTTCTGTAATCACAGCCGTCACCTCAGCATCGGTCAGCTGCTTAGGCAGATATTCCTCAATAATGGCCAGTTCTTGAGCCTCTTGCTCTACTAGGTCGTCTCGGCCTGCTTTGCCATATTGTTCGATCGAGTCCCGGCGCTGCTTAGCCTGTTGGACTAGCAGTTCGGTTTCTTCTGCTTCAGTTAGCTCGTCGCGCCCTTCCACCCTCGCTTCGACTTCTTTCTCAAGGATGACTTTCTTAATGCTGCGGACCGCAACTAAACGGACTTTGTCCTTCGCCTTCATTGCGGCTTTGATGTCGTCACCAATCTGCGTTTTGAGACTCATAGATAGGGCCAAATTGAACTACTGCTAGTCTAGCCTGTCTCCACAGTCTTCTCTGCACGTTGCATTGTATTCCAGGGGTTAGGACTGGTTCTTCGCAGAGGTTCGGCGCAGCAGCCAATAGCTCACCGAAAGTGCTAGACAGGCGAGAGCCAAAGCTATCAAATCAACCTTCTCAAATTTCTCTGTATCAAAAATAATGATTTTTCGAGATACTGCGATCAACGCGGTCATGACCACCAGCTCAACGTGAATGACGTGCTTCCTGAAGTAGGCTGTTACATTCTCAAGTAGCTCTAGTGCAATCAAGATATTGAGAAACAATCCAAAGAGCTGAATAAGGGTTTTACTAAAGAATCCAATGGGTTCAGTGGTCAGGAGTTCTTGCGAGAGCACAAGGATTAACTCAAAGAGCGCCACTAAGATCACAATCACCAAAGCCGCAGACAATACTTTGGCGACTAGATTTTCAATGCGATGAATCAGTGCCAGGAAATTATCATCTTGAAAGATTTTCATGCGTCAACAGACTAAAGCCCATAGTGACTATTCTTAAAGGCGATTGACGCTTAGTATACCTTTCCAAGAAGCGCCTATAGAAAGAGGTCAATGCTTGCCCAGTTTTGTCCTGAAAATCAAGCTCGTACTTAATCAAAAGTCACGGAAGATTCACATCCGTATCCCTTCAGAACTAGGATAGGCACGATAGAAGCAGTTTTATAAACCTCTACATTCTCAGGACGAGACCGATGAGTCTGACGATCGCATATCTGGCTGGAGGAAAGCTCCATCTAAAGCAGGGACAAAATCCAGCTCGCACCGTTGATAGTGCCTTCGCCAAGACCGTACAGGACCGGATATCAAGTACCCAGCGCCGCAATGCTTGGAAGACCCAGCAAACCCAGAACCCAATGGCGGATATTCTACCGGCTCATCTTTTTCCGCAGGATCAAGCTGGAGAGGCGAAACCCCCTGTCACCTTCAAGGCCGTGAGTCCTTGCGATGCAGGTAAAGTTCTCTACACGCTGGCAACGGAGGAAATGGCCGGTATCTTTAGTTTTGATCCGGTGAGCGATCGAGAATCGCGTTTATTTCATAGCGCTGATTTTGCGGTTCAAGATCTAAGCTTTCATCCAGAGCACCAAGAAGTGGCCTGTGCTTTGCTGCAGCAAGACAGTTCAGCCCACATTGCGACGATGTCCATTGAGGGGATCCGACCGAAACAAACTACGGAGGGTGATTCGATTGATTTAGCGCCCCGATGGATTCCGGGGACGGGGAAGGCGCTGGTTTATCAGTCGGCTGGGATTGCACGCGATCGCAACGGCTATCTCGTCGATCAAAGTCCTTACACCATCGAAAAACTAGACTTCGCGCAAGGCGATATTTCTACGCTGGTTGCAGATCCCAAATATGACTTCCTGCTTCCTCAGGTGGTCGCAGACGGCACGATGTATTACATTCGCCGTCCCTATCAGCCCCGCCGTCGGCGCATCAGCCCGCTCGATACCCTGCGAGATATTGTTTTGATGCCCTTTCGATTCATCCGAGCGATTTATGAATGGCTCAACATGTTCACAAAATTCTACGCAGGCAAGCCCCTCCTGAAATCAGGTAAGCCCCAAATACAGGCCAACAATCAGCTTGTTCTCTGGGGCAAGCGCATTGACCCTGCCGAAATGGCGAAGGAAAACGAAAGATTCGGAGACAAAGACTCCCCGGCCCTTGTGCCTCGGAGCTGGCAGCTTATGCGGCAGCTTCCCGGTGAAGATCCACAGGTGATCGGTAAAGGCGTGCTTTCTTACGATGTTGGAGCTGATAAGTCATTGGTGTATACAAACGGAAGTGCTATATACACCGTTGCCCCAGGTGGAGTGGCGAAGCGACTCCTCAAAATGCCTTTAATCGAGCAGGTCATCATTATTGACGATACGAAGGCATAGCCGCTCGATCGAGCCATTGCTAAAGCAGAGCTGTTGGTCCCCGATGGTTTATTGGCACAAGGCCAGGGACAGCAAGCCTGCACGACTCAATCATCATAGATACGGCATTCCTTCGCGTTAGGATTGTCTGCACAGTATTGCTCAAATGATGATGATGCAGTCTCTGCGACTTTCTGCTTCGTCCGCTGATCAGCAGCGGCAGCTTGCATCTCTTCCACTACATCCCATGCCGCGGCACATTCACGGGCTGTGGGGCCTTTCTCCGCACAAATGGTGCGGGCTTCCTCTCGGGCGACCTCAAGTTTATCCTCAATGAAAAGCTCCTTTGGCTTTTCGACAAAATCACCCTTACGCAGGATATCGCTAACTGAGATAACGCCTAGCAGTTTACCCTCAACGACTGGCGCACGGCGAATACGGGTGTTGGCAAAAAGACGAGCCACATACTCCAACCCCAAATCAGGGGGCACCACGATACAGGGCTTGGTCATCACTTCGTAGACCCACATCTGCTTGGGGGCATGTCCAAAGGCCGCTACCTTGGAGACAATATCGGTCTCAGACACAATCCCGTAGGGATCGCCTTCGTAGCGAGGTTCTACGATTAGCGCCCGGAGGCTCTTCTCTTTCATCATCTTGACGGCATCTGCAACTGTGGCCGAGCCTTGGATCGACACCACCTCGCGCGTCATAATTTCGCTAGCTTTGATCATGCTTGAGATACCTTAAATACAAACTGCGCCTACGACTCAGATAGGACTTCATTCTTCACTTCAAACGACTTGCAGACCCATACGTTTGAAGTTATGGACGCACTACACCTTGAGAGATCGGTTCGAGTTCGTTATCTAAAAAGTGAGCTGTAAACTTATTGTCAAACTTGACATGCACCGGGAGGTTAGGGCTAATTGCTCGACCCCGCCAAGATTCTAAAATAGCCATAATCTCTCCCGTCTGCCCCCTGAGATCGAAGGGTTGGTTGCGATGATCGGGGTAGTGATAAACCGTCACAGATTCTTTGACTCGGATGCTATCGCCGACTTGCATACAAAATCCTGATTTGAAACGCAACAACAGAGGAAGGGTGAAGACTTAGTCGTCATACATCCGCGCTTCACGGGCATTAGGGTTGTCTTCACAATAAAGCTCGAAATTACTCTTTGGCTTTTCAACAAAGTCGCTCTTGCGGAGAATATCGCTGGTGGAAATAATTCCCAGTAGCTTGCCCTCCACCACAGGAGCACGGCGAATTTTGGTATTGGCAAACAGCCGAGCGACGTACTCCACACCCAATCCTGGATTGACCACCACGCAGGGCTTGGTCATGATTTCATAGACCCGCATTTCTTTGGGGTCGTGGCCAAATGCAGCTACCTTATAGACAATATCGGTCTCCGAGACCATACCGTAGGGATCGCCTTCATAGCGAGGCTCTACGATCAACGCCCTGAGGCTCTTGTCTTTCATCATTTTTACGGCATCTGCTACAGTGGCCGACCCTTGAATGGTCACCACCGTTTTCGTCATGATTTCTTCAGCTCTCATCATGATCTGTACGTTCCTCCGTATTGCATTGGACTATGAGTCGGACTAAAAGCTAAGAAAAAGCTGCTCTTGAACACGGCAATACCGCAGCAAGAGCAGAAGCAGCTTAGGACTGAAGTATCGGGCTGCGAGATTCAGGCTGATGGATGAAACTGGGAGCCGGTAAACCTGAAGAATAAGCTTCCAGCACTCGACCATCCTCTGTACAGGTCACCATCAAATAATCACAGGCAGGACATTCAATTTGGCTGACCAGTCCCCCTTTACATTTTCTGGCATCGGCACTGGTAAAGTAGCGCCGAGAAGCACTGCGGTCGCCGCAGTTAGGGCAGCAAACGTTGTGAGTATTTTTCATGATTATGTCTTGGGATGGATCGAGTGGAGGGGCGGCTCTAACTGTGTTTACTGACCGCTTCAGAAAAGGTCTCGTAAGGTTTGACGCCAACGATATTCTCAACCGTCTCGCCTGCTTTAAACATCAGCACGGCTGGAATGCTGCGAACGGCATATTTTTTTGCGATCGCTTTCGCCTGATCAATATCAAGCTTCACAACAGTGGCTTTATCGGGAAATTCCTCTGCCAACTGGTCCATAAGGGGACTAATTTTGCGGCAGGGACCACACCAGGAGGCCGTAAAGTCAACAACGGTAAGGGTTTCGTTGGCGATTAGGGCATCAAAGTCATTTTCTTGCACGTAGGCAACGGTAGTCATTATGTTTTCACTCATGGTTGTCTCCTATAGCAAAGCATCTTCTTGGTGGGTTTCAATCTTGCAGTCAGAGGTGGGGTAGGCCACGCAGGTGAGTACGAAACCTTTTTCAATTTGTTCGTCATCGAGAAAGCACTGATCGGATTGATCGACCGTTCCCGATAAAACTTTGCCGCCACAGGTGGAACAAGACCCGGCCCTGCAGGAGATGGGCAGCTCGATACCGTTCTCTTCCGCAGCATCAAAGATGTACTGGTCGTCTGCAACATCTAGAGTGGCGTCAATTCCTTCGGCGGCGTTTACGAGTGTGACTTTGTACGTTGCCATGTAATGAATCCTTAAGTGACGAAAACTAAAAGTGGGCGAAAAAGATGAAGAGTCATGGTTGATCCCCCTTGGATACTCAGACTCGAAAAACGTTTGATAGGGTGCGCTACGCAGCGACTGGAACTTTTAACGCTTTTTGTATTGCGCTGTTCACAATCTCAGCCGTTGGGCTGCCGTCGATATGCGTTAAGCAACGGCGACGCTGATAAAAATCAATTAGGGGAGCCGTTTGCTGCTGATACACAGCCAATCGCTGTTGAATGATATTGGCTTGGTCATCCTGACGCCCCCGCTGCAGCATTCGTTGCGTTAATTTGTCAGCCTCAACGTCTAAGTGGATGACGGTACCGTAGGGCTGCCCCATAATCTGCAGCAATGAGTCGAGTGCGTGTGCCTGCGTGAGATTACAGGGAAAACCATCTAGAATCCAGCCCTGTTGAGCATCTTGCTGCCCTAGACGCTCCCGCATCAGAGCAATCACCAGCGAGTCGGGCACTAGATCGCCAGACTCAACAAAGGTTCGTGCTTGCTTGCCTAGGGAGGTTCCCTGTGAGATGGCAATGCGTAAAAGCTCTCCCGTTGAAATATGTGGAATGTTGGCTTGTGAGGCTAGCTTTTCTGCTTGGGTCCCTTTACCTGAACCCGGAGGGCCCAAAATAATCAGTCGCATCGGTCTTCCTACAACGAATGAGCAGCCGCTACATGATGAATGGCTCTCTCCTGACCAAAAAAGATTTGAAGCCTTGCGGTTAAAGGACTACAATCTAATTGCTTGTAACATTTGTCTATCATACACCTGTTTGAGCTATGTAGCTTATTCTGTATGAAATTCAGGAGATTTTCTGTAACATTTGTCTGAAGGGTTTAGGGAAACACCAATGACAGCGGAGCGTTCAGATGATTTGTTGGCTTGGCAGCGTCTCGATCAGGGGCGGCAGGCCAAGGCAGCCCAAGGGGGATATGCTGGGTTTGGTTCGCCTCCGTTTGGGTTGCGATCGCAAAATGGCGAACTCGTCGAGAACCCTAAAGAGCAAGAAATCGTTGATCTGATTCGTCGGCACCACAAGTCGGGCAAATCTCTGCAGCAAATTGCCGATTGGCTGAATCAGAGCGGCTATCAAACCAAGCGCGGCCAGCAGTGGCAGCGGATTTCAGTCAAACGAGTATTAGATCGCCTTTACGGGAAGGCCAAGCGCATATCAGGCACATCTAAAAAACAGTAGAGTCTCCAATGCCTCTGGATGGCCCCCAGCTCCATACGCCCCTCGATGCCATTGACCCCAACCCCTTAATCGTGGCTCCCGACGCGTCACTGGTGGAGGTTATCGGTCTGATGAGTCAGAGCCCCTTTAGCCGCTGCGAGCTGGGTGGATCTGTTGCTGACTCCTCTGTGCGGTCAAGCTGTGTTCTGGTTATGCAGGATCAGGAGCTTCAGGGAATTTTTACCGAACGCGATATTGTTCGTCTGGCGGCAGAGAATCGGTCTCTGGAAAAATGCACCATTGCTGAGGTGATGATCCACCCCGTCAAGACCCTTTCCCGGGGGAGTCTTCAGGATGTTTTTGCGGTTCTGTTTCTGTTTCGTCGCTACCGGATTCGCCATTTGCCCATTGTGGATGAATTTGACCATCTATTGGGCGTCATCTCCTCTGAAACTCTACGTAAGGTGCTGAAGCCCGCTAATCTCCTAAAGCTGAGGCGCGTGGCCGAGGTTATGACGGTCGATGTCGTTCAAGCCGAGCCAGAAACATCTGTGTTATGCCTCGCGCAGCAGATGGCTGAACACCGCGTCAGCTGTGTCGTGATAGTCGATCTCACGGGAGAGAATCCTCAGCCAGTAGGGATCGTCACTGAACGCGATATTGTGCAATTTCAGTCGCTGCAGCTCAACCTCGTCAAGCAGCAGGCCCAAGCGGTGATGAGTACGCCTCTCTTTCTGCTTTCCCCTGAAGATTCGCTATCAATGGTTCAGCAAGAGATGCAGCAGCGGCGAGTCCGTCGCTTTGTCGTTTCCTGGAACTGGGGACAAGGCTTAGGAATTGTGACGCAAACCAGTCTGCTGAAGGTCTTTGATCCGATGGAAATGTACAGCATTATTGAAGCCCTGCAGCGTACCGTCCAACAGCTTGAATCAGAAAAAGCAAACGCTTGGAAATCAGGCACAGCAGCTTCTTAGGGGGGCACATACTGATCGGCTTATCCCATGAAGTGCAGAGAAGATCGCTGAGGCCGTACAATGATTCAGTCGTACTCTGCGTAAGAACTTGATCGAGCGGTATACCCTGTCCGAAATGGGCGATCTGTGGACGGACCACTATAAATTCCAGACCTGGCTCCAGGTTGAGATCGCAGCCTGCGAAGCCCAGGCCGAGCTAGGGAAGATTCCCGCAGAGGCGGTGGAGACAATCAAGGCGAAGGCAAACTTTGACCCTGCCCGGATTTTAGAAATCGAGGCCGAAGTCAAGCATGATGTGATTGCCTTCCTGACAAACGTGAATGAGTATGTCGGGGATGCGGGTCGCTATATCCATGTTGGGATGACCAGTTCCGACGTTTTGGATACCGCTCTGGCACTGCAGTTGGTTGCCAGCGTGAAAGTGCTCCTGCGTCAGCATGAGGCTTTGATTCAGGCGATTCGCTACCAAGCACAACAGCACCGCAATACGGTGATGGTGGGCCGCAGTCACGGCATCCACGCTGAACCTATTACTCTAGGATTCAAGCTGGCCGGGTGGCTAGCGGAAGTATTGCGACACCGAGATCGCCTTAACCAGCTTCAGCACGATATTGCTGTGGGCAAAATCTCTGGGGCAGTCGGTACCTACGCCAATATTGACCCACAGGTAGAAGCGATCGCATGTCAAAATCTGGGCCTTCAGCCTGACTGCGCCTCCACTCAAGTGGTGTCACGAGATCGCCACGCCAATTATCTGCAGGTCTTGGCCCTGCTGGCGGCCTCCATTGAACGCTTCGCGGTGGAAATTCGTAACCTACAGCGAACCGATGTTTTGGAAGTAGAGGAATTCTTCTCCAAGGGCCAGAAGGGATCATCGGCCATGCCACATAAGCGCAATCCCATTAAATCAGAGCGACTTACAGGTATTGCTCGCGTCATCCGAGGCTATGCCATGACGGGCTTAGAGAATGTCGCTCTGTGGCACGAGCGGGATATTTCCCATAGTTCTGCCGAGCGAGTGATTCTGCCTGATGCCGCAATCTTGATGCATTTTATGCTGGTGGAGACCACGGGGCTGGTACAGAAGCTTCAGGTTTACCCCGATAATATGAAGCGGAATATGAACCGTTACGGCGGTGTTATTTTCTCCCAGCGGGTGCTGCTGGCGCTAGTGGAAAAGGGCATGAGCCGCGAGGATGCATATGCCATTGTGCAGGGCAATGCTCACGCGGCCTGGAACCAGGAGAGTGGCAATTTCCGAGCAGCCATTGTTGAAGATAGCCAGGTGAAAGAATATCTGTCGGCAGACGAAATCGAAGACTGCTTTAATCCTCAGCGTCACCTTGAGCATCTAGATCAGATTTATCAACGTCTCGGAATTTAGACTGAGGCTTTGTCGCTGACTGGTCCTAGGGTAGGAGACTTGTCCTGCTCCGTCTAGGATGCAGGGTGAAGCCGATTGTTGAGCTGTCGCGCAGGGGCAGTCGTCAGTCGAGTCTTGGTTTGCCCTTACCTAACAGCGCCTCTAGCCGCTCATCCCATTGGTCTTGTCTGGCCTTGCCATCTTGGACGTAGGGAGACCATGAGATTAAGCGCATGATCATTTGGTTGAAAAGGTTGTAGGGCCGCGCAACAGGCCGGAGAAAGTCTACAAACAAAACCACGCGCACATCGTCGCTATTGTTCCAGGCCGAGTGGCGATAGAGATCATCAAAGATTAGGCTTTTGCCCTCTGCCCAGTTGCGTGTTTCGCCGCCCACGCAAATGCCGCAGCTTGTCTTAGGCTCAGGAACTTTTAGACCTAGGTGATAGCGAATGATGCCTTTGTAAACCCCCTTATGTTCTGGAATCTGTTTGTGGGGCAGCAGAATTGAGAAGAATGCCGTGGTCATGTTGGGGATGTTTTTTAGAAGGCGCGTTGTTTCGGGGCAGCGGCTGCAGTTCTGCTCCATCTCGATACCGAAGGCGTAGAAAAAATAGGTTTTCCAGCGGTCGTCCTTGGTAATGCGGTATTCGTCTTTGGCAATATCTTGAAAGTTGGGCAGCTCATCCCGGTGCTGCAGAATATGGTCTAGCTCTTGGCGAATCTTGTGCCAATTGGCCTCTAGCTCCGGAATCCAGTCGAACTGTTCTGGCTCAAAAAACTTGCGATCGCCAATCAGCGAATGCCGGACAAATTGCTGTTCAACCTTACGGATTAAGCCTTCGCCGACCCCCAGAACCAACGCCCGGTTTTTGGCTTTCAGCGTCTCGTAGATTTGGCTAAAGGACGTCGTCATGATGCGGAATTGTTGCAGACCCCAGCTACCCTAACATGGCCCCTGATACATTAGCCTGTAGCTCCTGACCGAGCCATCAAATCGACGATCGTTCCCCGCTGCTCAGGAGTCATTTGCCACTGGGCCACTGTATTGAGGCTATTGTCTAAGAACTTTGCTCGACACATGCGTCGCTGGACTTTGCCACTGGTGGTTTTGGGAATGCTGCCTGTCTTCAACAGCGCGACCCCATAAACCTCTGACATATGGTTCTCCGCTACGGCTCGGCAAATCGCCTCGATCACCTCCTGGGCATCAAATTGGCGGAGTGCCGTGCGCTCTACCTCTTGCACAATCACAAGCTGTTCTTGATCTTCAACGTCAACGGCAATGGCTGCACCGCAGTTGCTGCGTAGAGCTGGGTGGCATTGTTCAACTGTTTGCTCAATGTGTTGGGGGTAGTGGTTGCGCCCCCACAAAATCATCATGTCCTTGAGGCGTCCGGTAATAAAAAGCTCCTGGCCCTGGAGAAATCCAAAGTCGCCGGTGCGTAGAAAGGGGCCTTCTCCAGTGTCTGCGAGGGTGCCTCTGAAGGTCTGTTCCGTGGCCTCGGCTTGCTGCCAATAGCCTTGGCCAATACCCGGACCTGAGACCCAGACTTCACCTACCTGGTTTGTGGCACAGCGCTGCCGAGTGTCGGGATCCACAATCAAGATTTGATCCTCTAGCCAAGCATGACCGCAACCCATAAGTGCTTTTGCCTCAGGTTGCTCTGCATGCTCAACTTGATTTCTCTCTAGCGCTGCTCTGTCAATCGACACAATGACGGGCGGGTCGCTTTTATCCCCTCCAGAGATAAATAGGCTGGCTTCCGCCATGCCATAGCAAGGGTAAAAGGCTTCTCGGCGAAAACCCTGTGGTTCAAAGAGATGCGTAAATTGCTCCAGCGTCTCTACCCGAATGGGTTCTGCGCCACAAAAGGCAACGTCCCAAGACTTGAGATCTAGGCTAGCTCTCTGCTCCGGCGTTGTTTTTTGGCAAAGCAATTCGTAGGCAAAGTTGGGGCCACCGCTGGTGGTCGCTCGGTATCGAGAAATGGCCTCTAGCCATAGCACTGGTTTCTGAATCAGAGAGATTGGAGACATCAAAACGCTGTGAATCCCTATATACAAAGGCTGCAGTACATTTCCAATCAGTCCCATATCGTGAAATAAAGGGAGCCAGCCGACAAAGAGAGTCTCTGTGCTGTGCTGAAAAGCCTGCTGAATGACCCGCTCGTTATAGAGAATATTGCCGTGGGTCACCATCACTCCTTTGGGCGTGCCCGTGGAGCCAGAGGTATATTGCAAAAAGGCTAGTGTTTCTGCGGCGAGTTCGGGCTGATGCCAATCATCTGGGCTGGCCGAGATGGTGTCTGTCGTGACAACAAAGAGTTGAGAGAGCTGGGCGGCAGTCTCGGGGCTTTTCGGGAGCTGACTTTGGAGTTGAGTTGCAAGCGTCTCTGTGGTCAGAAAGGCGGTGGAGCCTGATAGCGTCATCCGCTCCTGGAGCTTGCGGAGGGCGTCTAGATTACGCGGTGGGTTGTCTGTGACGGCGATGACCCCGGCATAGAGGCACCCCATGAAAGCCGCAATAAACTCTAAGCCTGCCGTGTAGGGATAAATGAGCAGCGCCCGGTCTCCGGGTGATAGACGAGAGCTTAGGTGAGTTGCGATCGCACGTGCCTGCCGGTCCAGCTCACCATAGGTCAGCGTTCCCGACTCCGTTTCGCCATCTGCGAGGAACGTATAGGCGCGTTTGTCAGGGGTTTTCTGGGCGCGATCGCACAGCAGTTCAACCAGAGTGGAATAGCTCGTCATAGTCGGTTTGCAAACATCTGCATCAGCATACCGTAGACCTCACCATGCCACTCGATATGCTTGTAAACTGCATCATAGGTAGTAAAGCAGAATCTCATGACGCAATATTTTCTCTCTTTCGTTTTAGCTGGACTTCTAGCTTTCTCGGGTCTATTCACATCACCAGCCTGGGCCGTTTCTACATCGCCCGCAGCCTTGCCTGGACTTCAGGGGCTGTTTGCCGGTAGCCCTCCCGAGGTTATTGGTTTGCAAGATGGACAATTGGCACCCTGTCCTGACTCTCCCAATTGCGTGGTGAGTCAGGGTGCTGATCTCGATCATGAAATTGCTCCGATTGCCTATGCCGGAGATCGGGAGACTGCCCGCGAAGCCTTGCTGAAGGTTTTAAGCGTTGTTCCCAACACTACAGTCGTTGAGCAACGGGATGACTATATTCGGACTGAATCTGCTAGCAAGCTGATGGGTTTTGTCGATGATGCTGAATTCTATCTACCTGCTGAAGAGAACCTGATTCAGGTCCGCTCTGCCGCCCGTCTGGGAGAGTCTGATCTGGGCGTTAACCGCAGGCGTCTTGAGCAAATTCGTCTTGCTCTCGCTGACTTAGGTATTTAGAAGAACATGATCCCATTGTGTGAAATCCCACCTGTAATGTTCTGCTAAACACGCCGTCAGCGTTTTATGATCTCAAACTGTGGTGGAGTCAAAATAACATTCTCGTAACGATACCCACCCACTAAGCCTGTATCTGGAATCGCCAAATCAACGGCAACGGCGTCTGGTTTATCGTAGCGCTCTACAATAGTGCCACGAGTTCCTTTGGGGATATGACGATCAGAGAAGTCAGCTTTGATATCGCCCAGCAGTCGAACTTCAGAATGAATACAAGTTTGAATCAATTTGCTGCTAGTCATCTATGTACCTCTAACCAGTTTGTGATTAAGCGTGGAATGACTTGGGAATGATCAATTTGCCAGCCTGTTACTAGGGCGTGTCATCAATTAACTTGACGTATCTACATTAATCTTTCATCTTAAAGACTCTTCTACTGTGAGGAGCTTTGAGATGCCCCGACGATATGCTCTGCGCGATGATCAATGGGAGCAGATAGAAGACCTGCTTCCAGGGC